>NZ_JACJDT010000040.1:0-44511 GCF_014163675.1 Pseudoalteromonas sp. SR44-5 | reverse complement strand
ATTATATTCAGTTTTACAATTACAAACGTAGGCATTCTACGCTTAATTATATGACGCCACATCAGAAATATAATGAATTAAAAAATGCCGCTTAGAATCTCTACAGAATTTGTTGACCATTACAAGTATACCCAACCGCGTAAAGACTTCATGGATCTAGTATCAGTATTACTCTAAAGCGCAGCGTCTCTTAACCTCGTTTTGAATAATTCAATTAAAGAGCTTTTGCACAAAGAGCAGAGAAAGAGAAGTAAAAGAGGTTTAACTTGAAAACTAATTCGCACATGTAAAACACACTACATTAATAAGGGTAACCCTTTATCACCTCAAATAAGCCACTCAAACACCTGTCATACCTTTCAAAACGCCAATTAAAGCAACAGCAAATCCTCTTTTTATATTTTACGTAAAATAGAAGTAACCAATTGAATCAAAATAGGAACTCGGCTATGGTTAATACATCAATAAAAATAAATTAAAAACGAGTTATTCTACAGCCTCGTTAGCAGCCAAGTGGATAAAACTTTAGGAATTCAATTATTTTAGAACCGACAATCAGCACCTATTATGTCAGCAACATAGAAGGGCTAAACTCAGACCCCCTGTTTCTGGTTGGTTATATAATCGCCTCTGTAATTTTGTTTGTCGCGTTAAAATATACTCCTTTTATAAGTGCAATATCACAAGTCACAAAAGTTAAAGGCAAATACATCTTCCTATTTATTTCTCTGGTATTTGCGTTTGGTTTAATATCCACTTCTCTCAATTACATCGATTTATATACTGTTAAACTCGCTGTAGAAAATAATGAAGTTCAAAAAATTAAGGGTTGTATTGCTAATTATGAAGTCAACCAAAGTAATAGCCGTTCAGAGTCATTTTCTATTTCAGGTATTGCGTTTAAGTACAATGATTATGGCACTGAGAAGTATTTTTTTGCTAATAGGCAACACGATAGCTTTATAAAAAATGGTCGTTGTGTTGTTATTGCATTCATACCAAGCAGTTCAAATAACATTATAAAAATCGATAAGGTTTAAATATGCAGTTGGCTGCTAACAAACCAATCAATCCGACCTCAACTCGCTGTGCTCATTTCGTCGGCTTATCGGGGCGTTATATGCCAATAAGGAGAATTATGCTAAACCGCATTCTTGATAAAATAGCAATTCTCAGAGAGCATGAGGTTTACTATCAGCAGGTGCATGGTGTTAAGTACATTATGAAAGGGCTTGATTATCATTTTAAAAATTACATGCGTCTGCTATCAGAGGATGACGATATTCATTGGTTTCATGAGGTTGTTGCCTACCTAAACCGAATAGGCCAAATCTATTATTTCTTAAAATCAGATTTTATTGCTGCTCAAGATTCTGAGGTTCCTGCATTAAAGAGGGGGATTCCTTTCCGAATGAAGTACTCTGCCCACAGAAGTATTGATGCACCACGAAGAGATGATCTCCCACTCATGATGGATATTTCTATCCCAAACATGTATTACACAAAGCCAAGTGTAATAAATCCAGATGTTAACTCGAAAGCTATTGCCCTTCCTAAGCAAAATAGTGATGGCGAAAGAGAACCTTATGCCTTATTCATAGATGATGAGCATCGTAGTATCCTCACTGAAATAGACTCTGCTTTACTGAGGAAAATATCTGAACTTGGCATATAACACATATGAGCCTAAACTCTGTCAATAGGCACTAGTATTTTTTTGACCGTTTTTATACAGTGAGGGTCAATTCTAAATCAATAAACAAATTCGTTTACTTCGTCTGTCGATGTGGCTGTTAAGCAAGTAGCTTACGGCAGATATCAACGATGCGATTAAGTGGCTAAAACAACATCATAAATTATATATGATAGATACCAAAAAAATCGCGGTGTTAGGGGCGTCTTCTGGTGCTCATATGGCCACGTTATTCGGGGCCATGAGTACCAATCACGATACAAAATCGCCTTACGAAGCAGTGCAAGCAATCGTGAACATTGACGGCGTGGCTGATTTAACCTCAACAGCGGCTAGGATGTTTGAAGATAAACCTGGAAAGATTTCTTATGCAGCGCTTTGGTTAGGTGGGCGTTATGCACAAGAGCCAAAACGTTGGCATGCGGTTTCGCCGGTAGAATATTTAAGTAAACATACTCCAGCAACGTTATTTATTAACTCTTCCCATGACCGTTTTCATGTTGGCAGAGATGCTTTTGTAGCGCAGCTAATTAAAAACAACGTCCATCAACAAGTGTATACCATACCCGATACACCGCACACCTTTTGGTTGTTTCATCCTTGGGTAGACGAAATGCGCAGCGTACTTGCGTCGTTTCTCAATAAGGTTTTGGTAGAGGAAAACCCTAGCTAACGCCTCTATTGAGGCATTTAGTAATAGAGAAGTTTTTGACAGAGTTGTTGAAATATATACTTAAGAGTGAGCCGTTAAAGCAAATACAGTAAGATGTAACTTAAGTGAAGCTTGTTTAATACAGACAATAAAACTGGCAATATTTCATCGGCTAAGGTTGAAAAAACGTAGTATTCTTCATCCAAATAAAAGCCGTGCTTGATTTAACAAGCACGGCTTTTATTTTTTGACCGCTGACTGATATTAGTGAAGAATACGTGCTCTGATCGTGCCTTCTACTGCACTTAGTTCTTTTAGTGCTATTTCAGAGTGGTCGGTATCTACGTCTATTACTACATAACCAATCGCTTCGTCTGTTTGCAAGTATTGCGCGGCGATGTTGATGCCGTGCTGGGCAAACGCTTGGTTAATTTGGGTTAACACACCTGGGCGGTTGTGGTGTACGTGTAATAAACGGCTACGGTTAGCAAGCTCTGGCAGTGATACTTCAGGGAAATTAACAGCAGTAATAGTTGAGCCGTTATCTGAGTATTTTGCTAGTTTACCCGCTACTTCAATACCAATGTTTTCTTGCGCTTCTTGAGTTGAACCACCAATGTGTGGTGTTAAAATTACGTTGTCGAATTCGCGTAGTGGCGATACAAATTCTTCATCGTTTGATTTTGGCTCAACTGGGAATACGTCGATGGCAGCGCCGCTGATTTTTTTATCACGAAGTGCTTCTGCTAGGGCGTCAATATCAACTACAGTGCCGCGTGAGGCGTTGATCAAAATTGAACCTTGCTTCATCACTGAAATTTCCGCGCTACCAATCAGGTTTTTAGTCTGCGGTGTTTCAGGTACGTGTAAGCTAATAACATCAGCGCGTTGCAGTAGCTGCGTTAGGTTATGTACTTGTGTGGCATTACCTAGGGTTAGCTTGTCTTCAATATCGTAAAACTCAACGTTCATACCGATATTTTCAGCCATGATACCTAGCTGCGTACCAATGTGGCCATAACCAATAATACCTAGAGTTTTACCACGGGCTTCAAATGAGCCATTGGCGGTTTTTAACCAGCCGCCACGGTGAGCAATGGCATTACGCTCTGGAATACCACGGAACAATAGTAAAATTTCACCAAGTACTAACTCAGCAACAGAGCGGGTATTAGAAAACGGTGCGTTGAATACTGCAATACCGCGCTTGCGTGCGGCACTTAAATCAACTTGGTTAGTGCCGATACAAAAACAACCAACGGCAACCAGTTTTTCTGCCGCTTCAAGTACAGCTTCAGAAATATGAGTACGAGAACGAAGGCCTACAAAATGCACATCTTTAATGCGCTCAATTAGTTCGTCCTCAGGCAATGAGGTTTTTACATAATCGATATTGCTGTAGCCGTTACGTTTTAGCGTTTCTACAGCGCTTTGATGTACACCTTCAAGCAAAAGAATTTTAATTTTGTCTTTTGCTAACGATACCTTACTCATATCCTCATCCTATTTATCTAATTTGCGGCCCATTTTTGGTACCGATAATCACTTTATCTGCGCCACGGTGGGCAAATAAGCCGTTGGTTACTACGCCAACAATTTGGTTAATTGTCAGCTCTAAATCTTTTGCTTGGCTGATCGACAAGTTATGTACGTCTAAAATAACGTTACCATTATCTGTTACCACGCCATGGCGATAAACTGGATCGCCGCCTAGTTTAAGCAATTCACGAGCAACATAACTGCGTGCCATTGGAATAACTTCTACCGGCAGTGGAAATTCACCCAAGGTGTCCACTATTTTTGTTTCATCAACAATACATACAAATTGTTTTGCTACAGCTGCGACTATTTTTTCGCGGGTTAGTGCTGCGCCACCGCCTTTGATCATTTCGTTCAGCGCATTTATTTCATCTGCGCCATCAACGTACACGTCAAGGGCATCAACATCATTGAGTTCAAATACTTCAAGACCGAGTGCTTTTAGTTTTTCGGTTGAAGCGTCAGAACTTGATACCACACCGCGTATGGTGTCTTTTACTGAGCCTAATGCATCAATAAAATGGTTTACAGTTGAGCCTGTGCCAACACCCACAATGGTGTCTTTTTTTACAAATTCGAGTGCAGCCCAAGCAGCTGCTTTTTTTAATTCATCTTGTGTCATGATTATGTGCTCAATAGGTGAGAGGGATTGCCATTAGTATATAAATAAATTGCTTACCAATGGTAGATTTTCTGTGGTGTGATTATGTAATTTAATGGTACATCCCACGATTCAACCGGTAAACTTGGAACATGTTGGCATTGATGTGCAAGGCCAATCAGTTGTGGTTTATGCCAGTTTTCTTTTTCGTAGCGCGCCAAAGTTTTATCATAAAAGCCACCCCCCATCCCTAACCGGTTACCGTTATCATCAAATGCAACTAATGGCATTAGCAGATAATCAAGCTCAGCAAGTGGGCATATCTGACTACAATTTAACTTAGGCTCCAAGATACCATAGCGATTTGCCCTCATGGGTGAATTTTCTTCATAGCGCTGAAAGTATAAAGTAGTGCCGTTAAATGGGTGAATAACGGGTAGGTAAAGGGTGTGGTTTTTAGTCCAAAGGTCTTTTATTAACAATGAGGTATCTAGCTCTGCGTCATTGCTAAAATAAATGCCAATATGGGCGTTTTTAATAGTTTTTTGCTGTTTTAAGTGTTGAGTAAAATTCACTTTAAGCGATTCTGCGGCAATTTCTTGCTCAAATTTTGACAGTGAATTACGTGCTTTACGGATTTTTTGGCGGATCAGTGCTCTTTTTTCGCTCATATTTATTTTTGCTTTATCTGTTAATTATCCATAAAACTGAATAAATCAGGGAATGCAAACGACAATCCTAGTACTACAAGCAAGACAACAACCATAGCTATAAGTGAATACAGCAGCATGTTACTGCGTTTTTTGATCGGCGTTGTCAGCTCTTCATCTAGCAATAGGTCGTCAGTTTGCCACTCGTCGCCTTCATCAGGATCTGGTTGTTGGGTTGTGGCTGGTAAGCGTTGCTCTAGGTCGTCGAGTTTTTCTTCGATGCGAATTAAACTACTGGTGATGTAATCAAGGGCGTTAAAAATACGCTCATCTCGCTGGTTGGTTGTATCGCTGCTACTTACCGCTGGTGTGTTGTTGGTTATTGGTTGCAGTTTACTTTTGATGCCTACGCTGGCAAGTAGCTTTGCTTGCTTGAGTGCTTTTTCTTTTTCACAAGGCGCAAATAGGGGGTTGTTTTCAAAAAATGCAGCTACTTTACTTTCAGGGGCTTTGAGCTTTACAGCCAGTTGTTTAATTGCATTCGATTGCTCAATATCTTGAGCTAGACCTGCATACATAACACGGAAGTTTTCAGTCATCTGTGTTTTCCAAAAACGTAAAATCAATAGTTTGAGTATATCCGAATTATCGATAAACAAAAGCCCGTAAAAACGGGCTTTTTTAATCCAGTGGTTTTAAGCGCTGTTTAATACTTCGCAGCTTCACCTTCTTTTGGTAGTGACTGTAAAATAAAATCACGTAAATCGTTATTTGATGTTTCTAAATCTGCATGGCGTAAATACATCATGTGGCCACTGCGGTAGCCTTTAAAGCTTAGGCGATCACGCATTTTACTACTTGGATCTAGTTGCCATAAAGTGTATTTAGCATCAAAGTAGTTAGTGGCACCATCATAGTAGCCTGATTGGATCATCACATTGAGGTATGGGTTTTGCGCCATTGCTAAACGCAGATTTTCACCAGTGTTATTATTGCTGCGATCCCACGGGTGTACATTACCAAACAGGTTATATTTTACGTCAGTTTTATAGTTAAGCTCTTCACGTAAGTAGTGATTGATGGCTGGTGTAAATGAATGCAACCATGATGTTAGCTCAGCCCAGTAGTCTGGAGATTCGCCAGCGTCACGCTTGTCCATGCCTAAATAACGCGAATCTAGACGGCCTAACGTTTGACCGCGCTCACGTAGTAGTTCTTTCCAAAAAAAGTTGGTAGGAATATCAAGGTTGTTTTGCGCAACAAACTTTTCAGATACACCGGCATACAGTGCCATTTGTTTAATGATAGCGCGTTTTTCTTCATCATTAATAAAGCCACCTTTAGCAAGTGCAGGAATTAGCTTGTTAACGGTAAAGTCTTCAACTTCTGGTAGTAATTCATCTAAATCTTTAGCTTGCAATGCTGGGCTTAAAGCTTTGTGATACCACGCCGTTGCAGCAAAGTAAGGTAGACGGTTAGCTGCTTTTATCGGACCGTCGCGTTTAATACCAATGTCTGTTGGTGAAACCAGCACAACACCATTGATATACATCCATTGACTGTTTTGTAATTCATGGGCAAGCCCTGATACGCGGGTTGTGCCGTAGCTCTCACCAATTAAAAATTTAGGTGAGCGCCAGCGCTCAGTGCGATTTACAAAGGTGTTTAACCATTCTGCTAGGTATTTAATGTCGGCATTGACACCAAAAAACATGCTTTTTTGCGCTTCTTTACTTGGTAATTCACCCTTATCGTTTTCAAGAATACGCGAGTAGCCAGTGTTTACTGGGTTAACGTAAACAATATCAGCAACATCAAGCACTGAGTATGGGTTGTCTTTCACACCATACGGTTGAATAGGGTAGCCTTCGTCATCAATTTTTAATACCCGTGGTCCAGTATAGGCTAAGTGCATCCATACCGATGCAGAGCCAGGTCCGCCATTAAACGAAATTAACAATGGGCGTTTAGTGCGATCGTCAACTTTATCGCGTTCATAATAAGTGTATTGCAATGTTGCAACGGCATCGCCTTTGTCATCCCATACCGGTTGTGTGCCTGTGGTTGCGGTATATGAAAAACGCTCGCCATTGATGCGCGCTTTATGTTCGGTGACAACTTTACTATCGACATCGATACGACGTTGATTTTCTGCATAACTGGCTGTGCTTACACTCAAAGTAAGTATGGCCACAGAGACACTAATGATACTGATAAGCTTCATGGTGGATCCTTTAAACAATAGTTAACCTATTAAAGATAATTTTTTTGTAAATAACAAAGGGAATGAGACTAGACGACGATATTAATCGGTGAGCATTAGACATAAATATTATCAGTAACGTAAATACTCTATTTTATGCGTATATATTCAGCAATATATTTTGCTCAAGCTGATAATAAAGTATATTACTGCTTATTATGACTTTTAGTTTTTACTCGTAAAAAGTTTCCCCTCGCAATGTCCACCTGAAGTGTAGAGAAGATATATGCAAAGAGTTTTAGTTGTTGAAGATAGTAAAGTGGTCCAGCAGGTTTTGCGGCACTTATCAGCTCATTATCTTGATGTTGCTGTCGATTTTGCTTGGTCACTTGCCGAGACCAAAGAGTTCATTGCAAAACATCAGTATACGCTTGCTTTGGTCGATTTAACCCTGCCTGATGCGATGAATGGCGAAGTTGTTAAATATACTTTAGACCAAATGATCCCTACCGTAGTACTAACATCTACCATTGATGAATATAAACGCCAGCAAATATTAGAGCTTGGGGTAGTCGATTATGTAATAAAAGATAATCGTGATTCTTATCATTATGCGGTTAAATTAGTCGCTCAGCTATTACGTAACCAAGGTTGCAAAGCCTTAATTGCTGATGATTCTCGTTTAAGCCGTTCATTAATGAAACAAATGCTCGAAAAACAGCTATTTGATGTACAAGATGCGCATGATGGTGAGCAAGCTTTAAAAATACTGAAAAATGATCCAGAGATTAAATTATTACTAACTGATTATGCGATGCCGACAATGGATGGTTTTGAGCTTGTTAAAGCGGTGCGAAATTTTCGTGGTCGTGATGATTTAGCGATTATTGGCTTATCAGGTGCGGGTAAGCATGGTTTATCAGCACGGTTTATTAAATTCGGCGCGAATGATTTTTTAACCAAACCCTTTATGAATGAAGAGTTTCATTGTCGTGTATTACAGACTATGGAGCAGCTGTCACTGATCGCAGATATTAAAGAAAGTGCCTTTCGCGATGATTTAACCAACCTTTATAATCGCCGTTATTTTTATCAATTTGCTGAAAAACGGCTAAAAGAAACCTCGCGTAACAATAGTTTAGCATTACTTGATATTGATTTTTTCAAAGCAATCAATGATAAATTTGGCCATGAAGCTGGAGATCAGGCATTAAAGCAAGTGGCGTCTTTATTACGTAGTTCGTTTAAAGATTTTACCGTTGCACGCGTGGGGGGGGAAGAGTTTGCCATTGTATTAACTGATGTAGATTTAGATCAAGCTTACCAGTTACTTGAAGCGTTTAGAGTGCGGTTGTCTGAGTATGATTTTGTGATCAATGGTGATGCATTTACAATTACGGTGAGTATTGGTTTAACAAAATTTCAAAATGTTACGTTAACAAGTGCCATGCGCTTAGCTGATAAAGCTTTGTATCAAGCTAAAGAACAAAGTAGAGACTGTGTCGTCAGACAAAACTAGATTGCTGCACCAGTACAGTTAAGATGTTAAAAAAATGCACCTATATGGTGCATTTTTTATGCGGGTAATTTGTTTTTATTATGTAATTTGTTGTTTTTAAAACGTTAAAAATAGTGGCACAAAGGTTGGATTGTCTTAGCAAACAGGATAACAATAAGCGTCCGAAGGGGGCCACTATGAAAATGATTAGTGCAATAATAAAGCCATTCAAATTAGATGATGTGCGAGAAGCGCTAGCTGATTTAGGCATTGAGGGGATGACGGTTGTTGACGTCAAAGGTTTTGGTCGTCAACGCGGTCATACAGAGTTGTACCGTGGAGCTGAATATCAAGTTGATTTTATTCCTAAAATTAAACTGGAAATTGCTACTCGTACCGAAAATTGTCAACGGGTCGTTGAGACCATTACCAAAATTGCAGCAACAGGCAAAATTGGCGACGGCAAAATTTTCGTTTACGACTTAGATCAAATTGTCCGTATCCGTACGGGTGAATTAGATGAAGAAGCAATTTAAGGGGGCTTTATGGAAAACACGATCGTAGAACTCAAGTTTTCGTTAGATACATTTTATTTTTTAATGTCGGGTATTTTAGTAATGTGGATGGCAGCAGGTTTTGCCATGCTCGAAGCGGGCTTAGTGCGTTCAAAAAATACCACTGAAATTTTAACTAAGAACGTGGCGCTCTATGCCATCGCATGTACCATGTTCTTACTAGTTGGCTACAACATTATGTATGTAGACAACGCTGAAGGTGGCTTAATTCCATCTCTAGGTGGGCTTATTGGCACCCAAGCCGCTGATGCTAATCATTCTTTAGAATCTGACTTTTTCTTTCAAGTCGTATTTGTTGCAACCGCTATGTCGATTGTATCGGGTGCGGTTGCTGAACGCATGAAGTTGTGGGCTTTTCTAGCCTTTGCGGTAGTGTTAACTGGTTTTATCTACCCAGTTGAAGGTTACTGGACATGGGGTGGCGGTTTCTTATCT
The DNA here is from genome assembly GCF_014163675.1 of Pseudoalteromonas sp. SR44-5. Lineage (NCBI taxonomy): Bacteria > Pseudomonadati > Pseudomonadota > Gammaproteobacteria > Alteromonadales > Pseudoalteromonadaceae > Pseudoalteromonas > Pseudoalteromonas sp. SR44-5. Next base: position 34,665 of record NZ_JACJDT010000040.1, on the reverse strand, counting down.
GAAATGGGTTTTGTTGATTTTGCAGGCTCAGCCATTGTTCACGGCACAGGTGCTGCTGCAGCACTTGCCGGTGTATTAATGCTCGGCGCTCGCAAAGGTAAATATGGTAAAAATGGTGAAATTTATCCAATTCCAGGCTCTAACTTACCATTGGCTACATTAGGTACATTTATTTTATGGATGGGTTGGTTTGGCTTTAATGGTGGTTCACAACTACTTATCTCTGATGCTGAAAACGCGACTGCAGTTGGTAAAATATTATTAAATACTAACGCTGCTGCGGCAACCGGTGCCATTGCTTCACTGTTTGTTTGTAAAGTGTTATGGGGTAAAGCAGATTTAACTATGGTACTTAATGGTGCGCTTGCTGGCTTGGTTGTTATCACCGCAGATCCATTATCACCGTCGCCTTTACTTGCTTGTTTACTGGGTATTTTAGGTGGTTCATTAGTGGTATTCAGCATTGTAGCACTAGACAAAGTTAAAATTGATGACCCTGTAGGTGCTATCTCAGTGCACGGTGTGTGCGGTATCTTGGGTATTATCTTAGTGCCAGTATCAAATACTGATGCAACCCTAGTTAACCAGTTAATTGGCTTAGTATGTATCTTAGGTTTTGTATTTATTGCTTCACTTATTGTGTGGACAATACTGAAGAAAACCATGGGGATCCGGGTAACAGAAGAAGAAGAACTAAACGGTATGGATCAACACGATTGTGGCATTGATGCTTACCCTGAGTTTGTTTCGGTACGCAGTAACTAAGTAAAAGTAAAAAGTTTTAAAATCATTGTGTGTTCAAAGCAAAGCCCTAATTTAGATTAGGGCTTTTTTTGTATATACGCAGAGGCTAAATTTTTTTAATTAAAGTTTATTAAAACAGCAAAAATCACAATAAGTAACTATGCTTAAAATCACTCCAACTACAAATAAGGTTAAGCATGGATAACAAACTATTACTGATTATTTTGTCTATATTTTTACCACCTGTTGCTGTGTTTTTGAAAGCGGGTGTGGGTAAAGATTTGATTATTAATATTGTCTTGTGCTTTATATTTTTTATACCGGCAATGATCCACTCATTGTGGTTGTGTACACGCTAAAATGAAGCCACCGCAACTGAGGTTAAAAAATTTAATGCCCAAAGTTCGGGGCAAGTAGTTTCAGTCAAGGTTAATTTTGCAGGTGTAATATACCCAAACCACCTCAAGAAGCGAGTTTCAGTTGGAATTAAAAGCGATTTAGGTAAGGCATTGATTGCAAGTAATAGTGGTTCTATTGCTAAAATCAATAACGCAGTATAAATCGCATTTAAACCAACCCCTTGGGCGTTTCACAGGAACTTACTCTCAGCGTTGTTACTTCTTAGAAGGGATTACCATTCTTGCAAAGTAACGCCTTGATATTAAGCCCCTGTGAAACGCTGAATTCTGCATCTTGAGGTGGCTTGGGTATATAGCTATATGCTAAGCTCGCACCTGTAAATTAAACTCTGGAAATAAATAGCAACGTCAATGGCTGATAAAAAAGACTCCCGCTCCACTAAAACTCCATCAAAACGCCCGGCAAAGAAAGCACCAAGCACAGCGTCTAAGTCGGTGAAAAAAACTTCGACTAAAAATACGTCTGCAGCGAATATAAAAAAACGTGGAATTGGTCGCAAAGTCTGGTCTATTTTTTGGAAACTAAGCTTAGCTGGCATTGTTGCGATGGGCTTATATTTAATTTATCTGGACGCCAAAATTACGCGTCAATTTGAAGGCAATAAATGGCAATTACCAGCACAAGTTTATGCACGAGCAATGGGTTTTTACCCAGGACAATTCTTATCTAGCCAAGAAGTGGTGTGGGAGCTTGATAGGCTAAACTATTCATCGGTCAATCAGTTAAGTCGAACTGGTCAGTATGTAAAAGCGGGCGATAGTATTAAAATCTTCCGTCGTGAATTTGAATTTTATGATGGCTTAGAGCAAGCACAGGTTATTGAGTTACGCTTTGCAGGACAAAAACTCGCGAGTATTAAAGATAAGTTTGGCAGGCGTTTAAACAATGCTCGATTAGAGCCAGTACAAATTGCGCGCATAGGCAATGATTCAAAACAAGATCGAGAGTTTGTGCCGTTGGATAAATTTCCGCCGATGCTTACCGATACTTTGCTAGTGGTTGAAGATCAGAACTTTTATCAGCACCACGGTGTATCCGTGTTTTCGATTATGCGGGCTTTATACAGCAATATTAAAGCAGGGCGTACAGTTCAAGGCGGTAGTACGTTAACCCAGCAGCTGGCAAAAAATATTTATTTAACCCGTGATCGTACGCTGGTCCGTAAATTTAACGAAGCGTTGATCGCGTTAATTTTAGATTATCGCTATTCAAAAGATCAAATTTTAGAAGCTTATCTAAACGAAGTATACCTTGGTCAATCGTATAACCAAGGTGTGCATGGCATGGGCTTAGCTTCTGAGTTTTACTTCTCTAAGCCTGTTGATGAGCTTGAATTCGATCAAATTGCACTACTCGTTGCGATGGTGAAAGGCCCTTCATATTATAATCCACGCCGTTATCCTGAACGCACTATGGAACGTCGTGATTTAGTGCTACGTTTGATGGTTGATAATAAATTAATTGATACCCGCGAATACCGTGCTGCATTAAAGCGGCCAATTGATATTGCACCTATGAAAGACAGCTTGCCTAAATCGTATCCTGGTTATTTAGAGCTGGTGGATCGTGAGCTGAAAAAATTACTACCGGACCAAGAAGTACTCGATGCGGGCGTGCGTGTATTCACTTATTTTGATCTCCAAAAACAAGCGGCAATGGAAGAGGCAATTGAAAAAAGCCTACCTTACCTTGAAAAACGCGCCACGACAGAGCAGCTTGAAGCGGCGATGATCTCAGTGAATGTAGAGAAAGGCGGTATATCTGCTTTAGTTGCGGGACGCGATCCGCGCTTTTTAGGTTTTAACCGCGTACTTGATACTAAGCGCAACATAGGCTCGTTAGTTAAACCTGCTGTGTATTTGACAGCTTTGGGTTTACCGCATTATAACTTAGCTACTTTGTTAGATGACTCGCCAGTACAAGTGACTAATGAGCAAGGCAAAGTATGGCAACCAGAGAATTTTGATCATCAATATCGCGGTATGCTGCCACTATATAAAGCGTTTAGTCAAAGTATCAATATTCCTGCGGTCAACTTGGGACTTGATGTCGGGGTTGATAAAGTCGCGAATACACTTAATAAACTCGGCGCTAAAGAGCAAATATCACATTATCCATCATTACTGCTTGGTGCCGTTGAAATGTCGAGCTTTGAAGTCGCACAGCTTTATACCACGTTGGCGGCTGATGGCGAATACCGTCAATTAACATCTATTTCGGCATTAACCGACTCTGTTGGGCGGGTGCTTTATCAGCACCAAGTTAGTTCTGAACCGCGTTTTGATAAAGCCGCTGTTTATATGACTAAATACGCGATGAAGCGAGTCACTAAAGATGGCACTGCTAAACGTTTAAATGCCCATTTCCCATCAATTCAGCTGGCTGGTAAAACGGGCACCAGTAATGATCTACGTGATAGTTGGTATGCAGGGTTTGATCAAAATACAGTAACCGTTGCTTGGCTTGGTCGTGATGATAATAAAAGTACAGGCTTAACGGGCAGTGTTGGTGCATTAGAAACGTATATTCGTTATCTTAAGCCGCTCAACCCTGAGGCAATAGCAGATACTCGTCCGCCTTCAATTCGCTGGGCTTTTATTAATGAATTAACGGGTAAGCAAGCGCCACCGGGCTGCGGTAAAGTAATTCAACTGCCACTTAGAGCCAGTGAATTTGAGCCAAGGCCAAGCTGTAACTAAGCTGCTCTTGATTACGATATTTAGGTTGTTTTAAATACATAACAAAGCAGGTGTTAAAACTAATTTGATTCTACTAGCACTGCAAAATTGAGTATTGACTAGTTTACGCTTTAAAGATATGTTCCTTAAACCTACACCGTGTAGGAATAAAACTTTTAGGGAAAAAAGATGAAAACGAGTATTTTACTTATCTTAGTAGCGTTAATTGCAGCTTGTGGTAGCACACCAAATAAGGCAGATAGCCAAAGTGCGAAAGAGCAAGAAATAGCAAGTACGAACAGTTACAAGTGTGATATGGAAGCTATCGCAGGTTCAAAGCTTAAAAGAAAACGCTGCACTACTGCAGCGCAACGAAAAAGAGAAAAAGAGCGAGCAGATGAACTTTTAAGAACGTCTGCTGCATCAGCAACGGGAATGAAGCAGCAATAACTTTCGCAGCTATTATCTTGCTATGATTTTAAATAGTTCATTGTTTTGGTGAATGTTTCTGACATTTCTTGGAGCTGTTTGACATTAATTAATATTGATTGCGCTGAGTTTTATGCTTGTTCTGCAAAGAGATTTACTTCTTTTAAATCACTTTTCGCTTCAAGTATAGATCCAGACTGTTACTTTAAAAGCTATGCAATACTTGTCTTTGGTTTGTAATATTTCTCATATGTTACTCTGCACTTTTTAAGATAGTATTTATTTCATGGGGTATGCCATTTTTAAACACTTGATCGCATATTATGAACTTAGGTCAAGCTGTCAGTAAAGTAATTACTGGAGCAGGTGTTTATTTTAGACATAAAAAAAGCCCTTGCGGGCTTTTCTATGTTTAATAGTTTAAAGCTTAGCAAAAGCTCTTTTTGCTGCTGCAATTGTATCGGCAATTTCTTGCTCAGAGTGTTCAGAGCAAACAAAACCAGCTTCAAATGCTGATGGTGCTAAATACACGCCTTCTTCAAGCATCAAGTGAAAGAACTTTTTAAAGCGTTCTAAATCGCACTGAGTTGCTTGTTGGTAAGTGGTTACTTTCTCTTGTTCAGTAAAGAAGAAACCATACATACCACCGGCATAGTTAGTTGTTAGGGCGATGCCTGCAGCTTTTGCTGCGGCTTCAAAACCTTCACAGATTGCTTTACTTTTTGCTTCAAGATCAGCATGTAGTCCTTCAACGCACAGTAACTCAAGCGATTTTAGACCCGCAGCCATAGCAATTGGGTTACCTGATAAAGTGCCTGCTTGGTAAACTGGGCCAACAGGAGCGATGTAATCCATGATCTCAGTTTTACCGCCGAACGCGCCTACTGGCATGCCGCCGCCAATCACTTTACCTAAACAGGTTAAGTCTGGAATGATGTTGTAATAGGCTTGTGCACCACCTAGGGCTACGCGAAAGCCGGTCATTACTTCATCAAAAATAAGCACTGATTTATATTCATCACATACCGCACGCAGGCCTTCTAAAAAGCCCGGTACTGGTGGAATACAATTCATGTTACCAGCAACTGGCTCTACGATAATACAGGCGATTTCGTCAGCGTATTTGGCAAAAATAGCTTTTACTTCATCAAGGTTATTAAACGAAACAGTTAATGTATGCTTGGCAAAATCTTCAGGGATACCTGGCGAGTTTGGTACGCCCATAGTCAATGCGCCAGAGCCCGCTTTCACTAATAATGAATCAGCATGTCCGTGGTAACAGCCTTCAAACTTTAAAATTTTATCGCGGCCAGTAAAGCCGCGAGCAAGGCGAATTGCACTCATGGTCGCTTCTGTGCCAGAGCTTACCATACGAACTTTTTCGATTGATGGTACTAGCTCTTTTACTTTTTCAGCCATTAGAATTTCAGCTTCTGTTGGCGCACCGTAACTTAGGCCATTTTCTACCGCATCAAGCACTGCTTGTTTGATAGCTGGGTGATTATGACCCATGATCATCGGGCCCCATGAGCCAACATAATCAATATAACGGTTGCCGTCAGCATCAAATGTAAATGGGCCTTGGGCTTTGGTAATAAATAGCGGTGTGCCGCCAACGCCATTAAATGCACGTACTGGAGAGTTAACGCCACCGGGAATCGATTGTTGTGCGCGGGCAAATAAATCTTGGCTAATTGTCATAAAAAATCCTATTAGTTGTCACGTTAAAATTAACTATCGCGTTTACGGCTAAACCAAGGCACAGCAACTTCGTATTGCTCTACTTTATCGGCAACATCGAGTGTCAATGCAAACAGCGCCATGCGAATTAACACGCCATTTTGTACTTGGCGGAAAATAGCTAAATTGTCATTAAGGTTTAAATCGTTATCAAGCTCATTGGCTTCTATACGACTATCGCGTGGTAATGGGTGCATTAACACGGAGTTTGGTTTGCAGTGGGTGTTATAAATTGATTGGCTAATTCTAAAACCACCACGGTATTTATTGGCTTCTTCTTGCGATGGGAAGCGTTCTTCTTGGATACGGGTTTGATAGACGATATCGGCGGCTAAGTTACCTTCCATTTTATCGACGATTTCAATTTTATGGCCCGCATTATCGACGGCATCAAGAATATAGCTAGGCATTTGTAAGCCATCAGGTGCCACCATCGAAAATTTTATATCTTTATAATGACATAATAATTTTGATAATGAATGCACGGTACGACCGTATTTTAAATCACCAACAAGGGCGATATGCATACCATCTATTTTTTGATCGAAGCGATGTAGTTCACGCTCAATTGTCAATAAATCAAGTAATGCTTGAGTTGGGTGCTCGTTAGGGCCATCGCCACCATTGATCACCGGCACTGAGCAGCCAGTAGCAAATTCAGCCACTGAGCCTGCATCAGGATGGCGCATAGCGACCGCATCGGCGTAAGCTGAAATAACGCGCGCGGTATCGTATAAAGACTCGCCTTTGGCTAATGCAGAGCTTTGCATCCCCGTTGTTTCACGAACCAAACCACCTAATAAATTAAAGGCTGTACCAAAGCTTACGCGGGTACGGGTACTTGGCTCAAAGAATAAGTTTGCTAAGATTGCGCCTTCTAATACATTGGTGCGTTTTTGCTTTTTAGCATACGGCTCCATTTTTTTGGCTACTGCAAAAATACGTTCAATACAGTCGCGATCGAGCTGATTGACAGAAAGAATATTTTCACCTTGGAAACTTAACATGGGGGCTGTTCCTATCACATTCAAAAGGGGCGCGATTAACCATCTTCGATGGGCACGCAATCGCGCAATATTATACCCAAACCACCTCAAGAAGCGAGTTTCTGCATCTTGAAGTGGTTTGGTTATATAGCAAATTTTACAAGCTGGGTTTAGTTATAGCTAAAAATACGATGACTAATAGCACTAATACCGGTAGTTCGTTAAAAATACGATAAAAGCGGTGGCTGCGAGTATTACGGTCGTGTTTAAAATCCGCCAGTAATTTAAAACAATAGCCATGGTAAATGTATAGCACGATCACTAATACTAATTTGTAGTGCATCCACATGCTGTATTTAAACCAGTCGCGGCCATATTCAACAATTGTCAGCACGCCAAACACCGCCGTTAGTACTGCAAATGGCGTCACAAAATACAGTAACCGTCGCTCCATCACTTTGAGCATGGAGTTACAGGACTTTTCTTCGCTCATAGCGTGATAAACAAAGAGGCGGGGTAAGTAAAATATGCCAGCAAACCAGGCAATCATAAAAAATACATGTAAGGCTTTGTAGATCAGTAGCGCGCTCATAATGTTCTCTTATTGTTAGTTACAGTAAGCTATTACGTATGGTAAGAATGTGGCGGATCTGATCCCAGCGCATTATTCCCATAATTTGTTGATTATCGAGTAAGTTATAAATATACACAGCTCCGCTGCGCTTATCTTTTAATACATCAAACACATCGGCCAAAGTAGCTTGACTGCTGATCCCTTGCAAGCTGATGTAGTTGATCGAAATATTTTGATCTGACATTAAACTTAAATCATATTCTGCAAGGCGATAACCATTTTCAGGATCATAAACAATTAACGGGGTTTGGCTATCAACAGCATTTAAGGTGCTTTCTATTTGTTCTTTATCATCTGAATAGAGTAGTTTGAAGTTTTCATCCATCTCGTCCATTACCCCGACTTTTTGCAGTGCTTCGGTGGCAGGGGAGACATGATAGGCTAAACCTTGAAAGTCGAGCTGCTGTAAAAATATCGACCGATTGCCAAATACTTGTAATGCGGTGACGTATGCCGCTGAGATAACTAACATGGCCGGCACGATTATTTCAGGACTTGAGGTTAACTCCATTACCGTAGTTAAAGCAGCCAGTGGAGCATGTAAGGTGGCTGCTAATAAGCCTGCCATGCCTAAGACGCTATAAGTACCAGAGATATCAACGCCGGGACTAATAAATTGTGCAAAAAAGGCCATTAAAGTGCCCATCAGTACGCCTAAACCAATCACTGGGCCAATGATCCCGCCGGGAATCCCCAAGCCAATTGCAAATAATGTCGCCAGTAATTTAGCAATTAAAATAGTGGTTAATAGTTGCACATCATCAGGGCTTTCTACGGCCAAAGTTATTGCACTCATACCAGAACCCATCGCTTGTGGCACCATATAAGCAATGCCGCCAGCAATCAGACCTGCCAGCAATAAACGTGGAAACATACTCAAAGGTTTGAAGGTACGAATGATCAACATTAGATTTTGGTTAAAAGCATAAGCAACCGCGCCCAAAGCCATACCAAACAGGATTAAAAATGGATAGTGCCAGCCACTTAATGCCGTCACTGTGATCAGTGCTAATTCTGATGCGTCACCAAATACAAACTGCGTCGCCAGTGCACCAGTGACTGCAGCGAGCATTATTGGCACAAATATATGTACTTTGTATTCCCTAAGCACCACTTCCATCACAAAAATAACAGCTGCAAGTGGTGTATTAAATGATGCGGCAATACCAGCTGCAACCCCGCAACCGCTGAGTGTCCGCATGGCGTTATGAGGCAAATGTAATTTATCGGCCAGCAAACTTGCACCGGTTGCGCCCATATGTACAGATGGCCCTTCACGGCCAACCGAGAAACCACTGATCAATGCCAGTGCACCACCGACAAATTGATTTACCGTGTTGTATAACGGCATTTGCCCGTAATGGCGTTTAATACGGTGAATAACAAAGGGAATACCTAATCGATAATGTTTAAAACCAGTCAAAGCAGCAAATAGCGCAATTAAGAAGGCAGCAATAATAGGCATTAACACCCGCTCAAGAGGCGGTAAGGTAGTAAAATCGTCAGGATTTTCAAGGAACAAACCTTGGAAAAATAGAATAGTTAAGCGAAATAGAATGATCAAAAACGCCGCAATGAGTCCAGCACTTACGCCGAGTAAGCACAATTGCACCGATGTTTTTGGCTTTGCCAAGCGACGCCTAAGCGTTTCAAGCCACATGCATATTTCCTCGCCACCTATTTCAGCGGGCAGTTTATCAAAATAGTTAATGGAAGTCCTTGAGATTTTTACTGGTATTTCACTTAAAGCAAATTGATATTTAGTAAGGCTTTGGGTAAGTTGCAAACTCATAGAAACGGATATTCAATTTTGGAAGGGTTTTATGCACCTACTATTAAGTATTATAACTACATTTGCATTAATGGCTTGGCCTTTAATGGTGATGATGTCACCGATGATGCTTGCAGCTCCTGGAGCTGTGGATAATAAAGCGGCAGTTTTGAGTGTAATGTTATTTTTGCTTTTCCCAGTAGGCATCTTCATTTTATTTGGGTTGTTTGGTATTAATTATTTAGGCATTAACAGTTTTTTATTAGCTAAAATAAGTGCCGTCGTTGTTTGCATTGTTTTTGTAGTTTTTGGGTATTCAAGTTTGTTTATTAACATGATTAAAGGGGTGCCAAATAGTGGCTATGCTGTTGTTAATAATACAGTGTATTTTAGTGGTACAGTGATTTCAGGTGCAGACCCTGATAGCTTCATTACTTATGATAGCAAAGACTATGAAAATGAACATTCAACGTCACTATATGCCAGCGACAATCATAGTTTTTATTATTTTGGGAAGCGGGTTTCTGATGTTGACCCTCGTAATATTAAAGGGCAATTAATCAGTCACAAATTATATTGGCTTAATGACACTCAAGTGGTCTTGAGAAATCAAATTATAGAAGCTGCAAATCCCCGAACATTTTCAAATTTTGATGATAACTTCCCACAATGGAATTATTCAGAAACAGAAGGGAAATATACAGTTTACTATGATGATGAAATATTGAAAGCTGTTGATTTCGACTCTTTTACACCGTTATTTAGCGGTTATGCCAAAGATAAAAACCACATTTTTTATGGCGAAAATATTATTGTACCGGAGGCCGACTTGCAGACGTTTGAAATACTCACTACAAGCTATGAGTTCGCTCGCGATAAAAGTAATATTTATTATTTATCTGGAAATGAAACCAGCGCAATAAACGGGCTTGATCCTGACTCTTTCGAGGAAATTGAGCGAAATTATATTAAGGATAAAAGTGGTGTATATCATTATAGCCAGTCTGATGGTGTTCAGCGCATCCATGATGCAGATGTCGAGAGCTTTGCAGTAACTGATTATGATGAAAATACAAATTCAGATGCGCTAGATAAAAAGCACTATTACATGCGAGGTGAAATTGTCAGCTCTAGAAGTGACTTTTGATCAAGCTTATTGAAGATGGATCGGTTTTCCTGATGACAACCTAGTTATAGAAGAAATTAGTAGTTGTTTACTATACTTGATTAAAACACTCGGGTATTAGATAATCAAAGCAATGTAGGTATAGAGGGTTATGGTATGTCAGAAGAATTACCCATTAAGTTCAGCGATGCAGCTGCTGTTCGTGTTAAACAGTTAATCGACGAAGAAGAAAATCCAGATCTAAAACTGCGTGTTTATGTAACAGGCGGAGGTTGTTCAGGTTTCCAATATGGTTTTACTTTTGATGAAAAAGCAAACCCAGGCGATTTAGAAATTGTAAAAAATGGCGTAACCTTAGTGGTTGACCCAATGAGTATTCAATATTTAGTTGATGGTGAGGTGGATTACACCGAAGGACTTGAAGGCGCACGCTTTTTTGTTTCCAATCCCAATGCAACTACCACCTGCGGGTGTGGCGCTAGTTTCAGCGTTTAAAGCAATTGATTAAAGCCGCAGCTAGCGGCTTTTTTATTACCTAAAAAATCTTCTTATCTAAAATTACTGCGTAGCTATTATTTCATTAACTGATGCTGTTGTTGCTGATCTGAGCTTTGTAACCTTGCTGACTTTAGCGCTTATTTTTTGTTTATAGATGCTAAGTGAACGTCAAATTGGCTTACTTTAGCTTAAGTCACTCATTTATGTAGGGTGAGTGACTTGGAGCATTAGAATAAAAAAACCTAACACTATTGCAGAAAACGCTAAAATATATATAAAGCCTTTCTTACCTTTTTTGATCGGTACGCCATTTGATTTAAGAAAAAAGTACCAAACTAAGCAGAGGATAATGGGTAGTAAAAACAATAATCTGAACATAAACGCTTGCTCCTAACAATAAAGGGACAGTTAATAATGTAACTATTTAATTTATAAGTCAAAAATAATTAATCATAAAAAAGGTTTATTTAAATTAATTATTTGTTACATTAAAAAGGAACTAATTATAGAACGTGCGTTTTGTTGTGAATTTAACAATAAAGCTACTCATCTATAATAGCTGATTCCTTAAATGGGTACTCGGCTGAAATTAGTTATTTCACATGAGTCTGAATAGTATATAATGTATCCAAGAGCGAGACGGGCAAATTTCACTCTTAATTAATTAACTTTAAATCATCTAGTAGGAGATGTTTTTTATGATGGGTAAAACAGTTTCTTCTGAAGAAAACTCAAAACTAACCAAGTGGCTTAAAACTAAGCGTCACGAGAAAGGTCACACAATGCGTAGCCTTGCTCAAGTACTTGGTACACCACATTCATTTATTGGCAAAATTGAAAACCAAGAGCGCCGTTTAGACGTAATTGAATTTTTACGTTATTGTGATGCATTAGAAGTCGACCCGTATGAAGGTTTAGGCTTATTAAAAGAAGACTAATATTTAGTTTCTTTTTGTAAGCGCAGGGAAGCGCTCTCATTGATGTGAAATGATTTCTTTCCCTTGTTAATTCCTACCGTGGTAACTATTTTCTAACTCATACAATTTATGCCGAATAAGATATAAAAATATCAGTGATGGTATTACCATCAAGGCAGTCAAAATAAAAAATAACGACCAATTCCCACCTAACCAATCATCAATCACCACACCACTGTAACTTGAAAGTAAGGTTCGTCCTAAATTCCCCAATGACGCTAATAAAGCATAATGTGTTGCGCTAAAAGCTCTGTCGCAAAGCATTGATATAAACGCTACCATAGCAACTAATGACCATGCTTGAGTAAAGCCATCGACGACAATTGCCATTGCGTACAAATGTTCTTGCGGGCCTGCGAGAGCGATCCAAGAAAACATTAAGTTAGATGCTGCCATTGCCACACCGCTAATAAACAAACCTTTAACGATGCCGTACTTGTGATTAAAAATACTGCCTAAAAATGCGAACACAATGGTGATAAGCCCCGTGCCGAGCTTTGAATAGTTTGCTATTTGAGTGTTTGAAAAGCCGATTTCTTTATAAAACACAATCGACATACGGGCCAGAAATGCTTCACCAATTTTAAATAAAAAGATAAAAGCGAGCAGCGCAAGTGCAGTCTTCACGCCATTACGAGCGAAGAATGTTTTAAAAGGATCAAGTACAGTAACAGCCAACCATGCTGCAACTTTAGTTAATTGTGTTTGCTTACCAAGCGCCAGCTTTTGCCGATAAATACGTTCTAGTTCTGCATGTACAACTTCGCGGTTAGATTCAGGTTCTTTTGCCCAAAATACACAACTCATAAGTAATAACATCACAATAGCTAAAAAGTAATACACTTGTGGCCAGTCAATACTTGGCATATCTGCCATATAAAACGGAATAGCACCTAGCAGAGCATAACCGCTCCACCAACCAGAAGTAGCCATCGCTGCTGCGGCGGTTGCTTTATGGCTTTCGTTTTCACTGAGGGTATCGATACGAAAAGCATCAATAGCAATATCTTGAGTCGCTGAGGCGATAGCAATTAATAAGCATAACGCAGCTGCGATGGCTAAATGCGCGGTGATATCTAATCCTGCCAGTAAAATAACTCCGAGCAAAATAAAGCATTGGCAAAATAGTATCCAACTACGGCGCTGGCCTAGCCAGTTATATAGCAACGGCAGCTGTATTCTATCGACTAAGGGTGACCATAAAAAATTAATGCTGTAAGCACCAAATACAATGCCAAATAAGCCAATCATGCTGCGACTGAGGCCTTCATCTTTTAGCCACGCAGACATCACGGAGCCTATGAGGACCCAAGGAAAACCGCTGCTCATACCAAAAATAAACACATTTATAAGTCGTTTATCTTTAAAGTACGAAAAATATTCTGATACCGACAAGCTTTTAGTCATAACGCCTTCATTGGCAATAGCGGTTTGGCCGCTATTTTTATTGTTATAGTGGGGTTGGCTCTAATACAGTTATATTTAAAATAACAACCGGGGTTTTTGGTACAAAGTCATAACCAATTTTTTCATTAAATCCCGTTTCAACTTGCATGATTTTATCAAGCGTTTCGTAGCCTTCCATTACCATACCGAACACGGCAAAGCCCCAGTCTTTACCTGGGTTTAGGTGGTCGTTATTGTCCATGTTAAAGAAAAACTGACGAGTACCAGAATGAGGTTGACGATCTTGATAGGCCATGGCGATACTGTACATATCGTTTTTTGAACCGTTACCGCTTTCATTAAAGATTGGATCGCCTTCATAAACGCCGTCGTAATTTCTATCGTAACCACCACCTTGAATGACAAAGTCTCGGTCGTTTTCTACATCACGTTCAACACGATGAAATACGGTGCCTTTATAGCTGCCATCCATCACGTAAGTTAAAAAATTATTGACGGTGATAGGGGCTTTTGAGCGATCCATCTCGACTATAATTTTCCCCATTGTGGTGGTTATTTCAACTCGTGGGAACATATTGTTTTTTTGCACAAAGCGTCCTTCGGTCGCTGCCATTACGGTTTGGCTAAGTTGCACTAATATAAATAATAAAAATAGACGTTTCATGGTTAACCTTCTAAAAATGCGAGTAATTCAGGATCTGATACCATGCGGGTAATTAACTGCTCAGTCAACTTATTGAGTTGTCCTTCAATTTTTGCTCTATCGTGACCTAGTGGTCCTTCAAGGCTTGCATTACCACGGTAAATTTTACTGAAGTTACTATCGCTGCGAATAACACGCACACCTAATTCAATCTTTGCATTGCTGGTATGCGACATCATTTTTTCAGTTACTACGGCTTGCAGTGTATGAATATCAACTTCAAAACGAGTAGTCGCAAGATTTGAAATGCTTGCACCGTTTCGGCTAAGAGCGCTATCAAGGGCACTTTTAATTGATTCAGTAAGGGCTTGGCTGGCAATTGTTTGGGTTTTGTCTGAGGTTATTAATTTTAATGTTGCTGGGTCACCTCTAAGATCAATAACACTGGTACTTAAACTTTGATTAATTGAGCTTAATTTGCCACCTTGATAGAGCGGATTTAAGATCAATTGATTAGGCTGACTACTGCAAGCCGACAGTGATAATAAAGCACAACAAGGTAAAACATATTTCATCATAGCTATAGCATTCCATTATTTTTAGTGGCACTTAATACTACAAACTTTTTATTTGAACCAAGTAATTCACAATTGCCAAACATACGTTTTAGTTTGTCATGGTAGTCCAGGTGGCGGTTACCAATAATACGTAATTCTCCGCCATTTTTTAATGTGTCTTTGGCTTGTTTAAACATTTGCCATGCAATGTGATCTGTCACGGCTTGTGCTTGGTGAAAAGGCGGATTACATAACACTACATCGACACTTTCACGTTCAAAGCCCGTTAAGCAATCATTTTCAATAAAGCGGCATTGCTCAAACTTATCTTCCATATTGAGCTCTACAGTTAATCGTGCTGATTCAACCGCCATATATGATTCGTCCACAAAGGTAACTTCAGCGTTAGGGCAGCGTGCGAGTGTCATCAAACCCACCACACCATTACCGCAACCTAGATCAATAATACTTTTTGCTTTATTGGTTTGTGGTAAAAAGTCAAAAAAGAACCGTGCACCAATGTCCAGAGAATCCCGCGAGAACACATTGGCGTGATTACTAATGGTAAAATCAGTGCCTTCAAGAGGCCAATTAACAGGAAAATCAGCAGCTTTATAACCACCTTCCGCTTGGCTAATAATTAGGCGAGATTTTTTCACTGCTAAACTAGTTTTAGTTTCACCAATAAATTGCTCGAATGCTTTAATTGTTGAATTATGTACATCTTTGGTTTTTGCTGCGCCAATAACCGGAGTGCCAGGTGCAAGTACTTCGCTGAGCTCAGATAATTGATATTGCAAGAAGCCCAATGTGCGTGGCACTTTTAAGATAACTAAATCAACGTGTTCAGGCAAAGCCGATAAGCTATCTAGCTGGCTAAATGCGGTGGTTGGTACTTTATTTTCTGCTAAGTTGTAAGCCGCCGCTTGGTGGCTAATATAAGAATCGTTTACTGAACAAACCGTTAATTGTTGTTTACTGAAATAACAAGACAAGGCTCCAAAACTATCATTTAAAATCAGCAAAGAGCGACAATCAGGATAATGTTCAGTAACATAGTCAATTAGGTACTCGTCTGCTGAATCCCAAGCTTGTAAGCTACGGTTTTTTTGATCCAATGGAAAACGTTCAAGAGTAAATGTTTTATCGCCGAACTGTGCTTGCGTGGTCATAATAGTTAGTGATCAGTAATCAAATGATAGGTAAATTCTAACATGCAACGGCAAAAGGCCAACCCCCATATGTTACCAAATGGCTTTTACTACCAAGCAAAAGCGTTAAGTGCGCAAAAAAGTCTCGATTTATTCTACTATTTACGCGACTCACTGACTTGGCAGCAACCAAAAACGACCGTGTTTGGGAAAACGAATCCCATTCCACGTATGCAATGTTTTATTGCTGATGCTGGTGTGCGTTACGGTTATTCTGGTTCGACATTAAATGTTGAACCATGGCCAGATGTATTAGATGCCATGCGACTACGATTAAATAAACAATTTGATGTTGGATTTAATGCCTTATTGGTTAACTTATACCGTGATGGGAATGATTGCATGGGCTGGCACGCCGATGATGAAGCAGAACTTGGCCATGAGCCTATTATTGTATCGATTTCATTAGGGGCTGAACGAGTATTTAAAATAAAACATAAAGTAACCAAGGAAGTCACTTCGCTTACGTTACACAGCGGGAGTTGCTTGGTTATGAATGGACTTAGCCAGCAACAATATCTACATGCGCTTCCTAAACAAACACGTTTGGCACACCCTCGAATCAACTTAACTTTTCGAACAATTTTTCAAAAATGAATATTTGTTGGCCTTTATAGTAGTGGCCTTGATATAGTAAGCACATAAATAACCAGTAAAATATGAGTGTTTTATGTCAATGCAACAACAGATTGAAAGCAAGTTAGCTGATGCGATTGCGTGTAAGCACCTTAATGTGGTGAACGAAAGCCATATGCATAGTCGTGGTAGCGATTCACACTTTAAAGTGATTGTAGTAAGTGAAGAGTTTAGCGGTAAACGTTTATTGCAACGCCATCGTCAAATTAATGAAGTGCTAAAAGATGAGTTAGCGAATCATATTCATGCATTGGCTATCCATACTTTTACTCCTGATGAATTTACAGAGCAAAGTGGTCAGGTTGCTGACTCACCGACTTGTTTAGGTGGCTCTAAATTAGATTAACGGCAAGGTCTGAGAGTACACAAAACTCATCAGACCTGTATTTTTACAATTAGCCTTTAAACTAGCGCTAATTTTTATTGAGATAAATATAGGATGATCAATGGTCATTAAGCCTAAAATTCGCGGTTTCATTTGTACTAACGCCCACCCAGTAGGTTGTGCAGAGCACGTACAAGAACAAATTAACTATGTAAAACAACAAGGCGCATTAAAAAATGCCCCTAAAAATGTATTAGTTATCGGTGCTTCAACTGGCTATGGCCTTGCATCTCGTATTACTGCTGCATTTGGTGGCGGTGCTAAAACTTTAGGTATTTTCTTCGAAAAAGAAGGTACTGAGCGTAAAACCGGTTCTGCAGGTTGGTATAATACTGCTGCATTTCAAGCGGCCGCAGACGCTGAAGGTTTATGGTCAAAAAATATTAATGGCGATGCGTTCTCTAACGAAATCAAACAAAAAGCGATTGATACAATTAAAGCGGATTTAGGCAAAGTAGACCTAGTTATATACAGCCTTGCATCGCCGCGTCGAACTGATCCAAATACCGGCGAAGTTTACTCATCAACGCTTAAGCCAATTGGTAACTCGGTTACGACTAAAAACTTAAACACCTCAAAACGTGAAATTGATGCTATTACCGTAGAAGCTGCAAACCAAGATGATATTGATAACACTATTAAAGTGATGGGCGGCGAAGACTGGGAAATGTGGATTGATGCATTAAAAGAGGCTGATGTACTAGCTGATAACTTTAAAACCAGTGCTTATACTTATATCGGTAAAGAACTAACATGGCCAATTTACGGTCACGCGACTATTGGTAAAGCGAAAGAAGATTTAGATCGCGCAACCGTAGCAATCAAAGAATCAACCAAAGCATTAAACGGTGAAGCTTATGTATCATCATTAAATGCAGTGGTTACCCAAGCAAGTTCTGCAATTCCTATTATGCCGCTTTATATTTCAGCGCTATTTAAAGTAATGAAAGCGGATGGGACCTATGAAGGCACGATCGAGCAAATTCACGCGTTATTTACTGAGAACCTTTATGGAGACTCACCACGCTTTGATGACGGCGGTCATTTATTCCAAAACTACAAAGAGCTGGAAGATGATGTACAAGCGCGTATTCAAACTGTGTGGGACAGCGTAACCACAGAAACAATAGACGAATTAACTGATTACGTGGGTTACCACAATGAGTTTTTACGTTTATTTGGGTTTGGTATTGATGCTGTTGATTATGAACAAGATGTCGATCCAGTTGCCGCTATAGCTAACATGATTGATTAATTCAGCCATGTTTATTTGAAAAGTCGCTATGGCGACTTTTTTTATTGATAAATTTTACTTTATCGTTATTTAGCGGATTAATTTCCATCCCACCTCGCAAGCAATAGCACTTTGGTCTATATTGAATTTTATTCAAATGCGGCTAATAGGTTAAATAACTGCTCCTGTCGTATAAATTTCATAATTACACTCGCATAGTGACCCTGATTGATGTTAAAATTCGGGCAATATATGTGAGGAATTTTACTGCGTTGCTTGTTTTGTAATTTAAACAGGCGGTTCTTCGTTATCTTGAATTTGGCTTAGGGTTATCAAGAAAAGCGACGTGGTCGGTACGATTTTTCAGTTTCTTTCCGTTAATGTAGTGCAAGTGCGTATGATCAACATAAAAAAAGGTCTGGACTTACCCATAGAGGGCGCGCCTCAGCAAGTTATTCATGATGGTTCTACCGTCAAACGTGTAGCTGTGCTAGGTGAAGAGTTTATTGGTATGCGTCCAACCATGCATGTTCGTGTGGATGACCAAGTTAAAAAAGGCCAGGTACTTTTTGAAGACAAAAAGAACCCAGGTGTATTATTTACTGCTCCAGCTGCTGGTACAGTAAAAGAAATTAATCGTGGTGCAAAACGTGTGCTGCAATCTGTCGTTATTGAAATAAACGGCAGTGAGCAAATCACCTTTGACGCTTTCTCGACTGAGCAACTTTCGAGTCTCGATCGTGAAAAAGCCAAAGAAGTACTGATCCAGTCAGGTCAATGGACAGCATTACGTGCTCGCCCATTCAGCAAAGTAGCAGCTGTGGATGCAAATCCTAGTTCGATCTTTGTGACGGCTATCGACACTAACCCTCTTGCTGCAGATCCTGCAGTGATTATTGCTGAAAATGTACAAGCATTTGAAGCAGGTTTAGCTGTGGTATCACGTCTGACTGATGGTAAGGTATTTGTTTGTAAACAAGCAGGTAGCCAAGTACCTAGCTCATCAATTCCTCAAGTAGAAGTACATGAGTTTGGTGGCGTACATCCGGCTGGCCTTGTTGGCACACATATCCATCACTTAGATCCAGTATCGGTAAGCAAGCAAGTTTGGCATATCGGTTACCAAGACGTTATTGCCTTTGGTCACTTATTCCTAACTGGTGAAATTAGCACAGACCGTGTGATTTCTCTTGCTGGTCCGCGTGTTAAAAACCCGCGTTTAGTGAAAACTCAACTGGGTGCTGCTTTAGATGATTTAGTTGCAGGCGAATTAGAAGACGGCGATAACCGTGTTATCTCTGGCTCTGTTTTAGCGGGCGCTACTTCACAAGGTCCTCAAG
Source organism: Pseudoalteromonas sp. SR44-5 (assembly GCF_014163675.1). Taxonomy (NCBI): domain Bacteria; kingdom Pseudomonadati; phylum Pseudomonadota; class Gammaproteobacteria; order Alteromonadales; family Pseudoalteromonadaceae; genus Pseudoalteromonas; species Pseudoalteromonas sp. SR44-5. The sequence continues at coordinate 15,249 of NZ_JACJDT010000040.1, read as the reverse complement.
CATTCTTAGGTCGTTACCACATTCAAGTATCGGTATTACTTGAAGGTCGCGAAAAAGAGTTGTTTGGTTGGATTGCTCCAGGCACAGATAAATTCTCAGTAACACGTACTTTCTTATCACACCTTACACCGAGTCGTTTATTTAAAATGACAACGTCAACAGGTGGTTCAAAACGTGCCATGGTACCACTTGGTAGCTATGAGCGTGTTATGCCTTTAGATATTTTGCCAACGCCTTTATTACGTGACTTAATTGCCCGTGATTTGGATAGTGCAATTTCATTAGGGGCGCTTGAACTTGATGAAGAAGATTTAGCGTTATGTACCTTCGTTTGTCCAGGCAAATACGAGTATGGTTCAATCCTACGCGATTGCTTGACTACGATCGAGAAGGAAGGCTAGAGAGATGGGTTTAAAGAAATTTCTAGAAGATATCGAGCCGCATTTTGAAGCCGGTGGTAAACATGAAAAGTTTTATGCGCTGTATGAAGCAGCTGCAACTATTTTTTATACCCCTGGTCACGTAAATAAAGGCGCGACACACGTTCGTGATAACATCGACCTAAAACGCATGATGATTTTAGTGTGGATGGCGACGTTCCCTGCAATGTTTTTTGGTATGTTCAATATCGGTCATCAGGCCGCTGGTGCATTAGCACAAGGTTTTGAACTAGCAAATTCTTGGCAAGTTGGCCTGTTCCAGATATTTGGTGGTGAATTAACTGCTGAATCCGGCTGGGGCGCTAAAATGTTTTATGGCGCATGTTTCTTCCTACCTATTTACGCAGTTACATTTGCTGTAGGTGGTTTCTGGGAAGTTATATTTGCTTCAGTGCGTAAGCATGAAATTAACGAAGGTTTCTTCGTAACGTCTGTGTTATTCGCGCTTATCCTACCTGCAACCATTCCTTTATGGCAAGTTGCACTAGGTATTACATTCGGTGTAGTAATCGCTAAAGAAATCTTTGGTGGTACTGGTCGTAATTTCTTAAACCCTGCATTAGCGGGTCGTGCGTTTTTATTCTTCGCATACCCTGCACAAATTTCAGGTGACACAGTATGGACCGCAGTAGATTCATTCTCTGGTGCAACTATGCTAGGTCAAGCGTTTGTTGGTTCACTTGATTACAGCAACATGGCTCTTTGGTGGGATGCGTTTTATGGTTTCATTCAAGGTTCAGTAGGTGAGACATCTACACTTGCATTGCTAGTTGGTGGCTTATTCCTCATTTACGTACGTATTGCTTCATGGCGCATCGTGCTAGGTGTATTCTTGGGTATGGTGGCAACTGCATTCTTATTAAATGCTGTTGGTTCTGATACTAACCCAGTATTTGCAATGCCTTGGCATTGGCACTTTGTACTTGGTGGTTTTGCTTTTGGTATGTTCTTTATGGCGACAGACCCTGTGTCTGCAGCATTTACTGACAAAGCAAAGTTCGCATATGGCGCACTAATTGGTGTGATGGTAGTAATGATCCGTGTAATTAACCCTGCATTCCCTGAGGGTATGATGCTAGCAATCTTATTTGCTAACTTATTTGCACCATTGTTCGATCACTTCGTAGTGCAAGCTAATATCAAGCGGAGGTTGGCACGTAATGTCTAGTAATAACGAATCAATCGGCAAAACGCTAAGCGTTGTTGTAGCACTATGTTTAGTGTGTGCAATCATCGTATCGTTTGCTTCAGTTCAGCTTCGCCCTTTACAGCAAGCTAACAAAACGCAAGATATTCAAAAAAATATCTTGGCAGCTGCGGGCATTGATGTGTCTGGTTCTGTATCAGAAACTTTTAAAGCTAAGATCGAAACTCGCCTAGTTAATATGGAAACAGGTGAGTCTCAAACTGGCGAAGCAGTTCAGGCTAAAATCGACGCTTTCGATTTTGAAAAAAGCAAGTTTGATCAAAAAATTAGCTTTGCATTAAAAGCAGAGGGCATTAAGGATATCGCTGGTATTCAGCGTATGACTCATGAGTCTCCTGCATATATCTCGAAAAAAGCAGACGGTTCTACAGATGCTATCATTTTACCAATCCAAGGTTATGGCCTTTGGGGTATTATGTATGGTTTCTTAGCGCTTGAAAGCGATGGCGAGACAATTAAAGATATTAACTTTTATAAGCACGGTGAAACACCAGGTCTAGGTGGGGAAATTCAAAATCCACAATGGACTGCTAAATGGGGTGGCAAAGAGCTACCTATTGATGTAGTAAAAAGCGGCGCTAAAAATGATCATCAAATTGATGGTTTATCTGGTGCAACTTTAACTTCAAATGGTGTTGATCACACAGTTGACTTTTGGACTGGCGAAAACGGCTTTGGTCCTTTCCTTGCGAGAGTACGTGAAGGAGCGTTGAAATAATGGCTGATACTAAAGAAATGAAGTCGGTCCTATTTGGTCCGGTACTGGCAAACAACCCAATCGCATTACAAGTACTTGGTATTTGTTCTGCGCTTGCGGTAACGTCGAGCTTAAAAAATGCTTTAATCATGTCAATCGCATTGACCTTGGTAACAGCGTTCTCAAGCTTCTTTATCTCAATTATTCGTAACCAGATCCCGTCATCTGTACGTATTATCGTGCAAATGACCATTATTGCATCATTGGTAATCGTTGTTGACCAAGTATTACAAGCCTTCTCTTATGCTACGGCGAAAGAGTTGTCTGTATTCGTTGGTCTAATCATTACTAACTGTATCGTAATGGGTCGTGCAGAAGCATACGCAATGAAGTCGCCGCCAGTAATGTCGTTCCTTGATGGTATCGGTAATGGCTTAGGTTACTCAGTAGTGTTACTGACTGTTGGCTTTATTCGTGAACTATTTGGTAAAGGGTCATTATTTGGTGTTGAAATCATCCCTCTTGTACAAGATGGTGGTTGGTATCAACCTATGGGTCTATTGATTTTACCGCCTAGTGCATTCTTCATCATTGGTTTATTCATTTGGGTACTTCGTACTTATAAGAAAGACCAAGTAGAAGCGAAAGGGTAAGGGGCAGACTGTGGAACATTATATTAGTTTATTCGTAAAAGCAGTTTTCATTGAAAACTTAGCTTTGGCCTTCTTCCTAGGTATGTGTACTTTCCTTGCAGTATCAAAGAAAGTTACAACGTCTATCGGTCTAGGTGTGGCAGTTATCGTGGTATTGGGTATCTCAGTACCAGTTAACAACTTGGTTTATCATGCGGTTCTTGCACCTGGTGCACTTGAGTGGCTTGGTTATCCTGACGCGGATCTTAGCTTTTTACGTTTCTTGACGTTTATCGGTGTTATTGCGGCACTTGTACAAATTCTTGAAATGGCATTAGATAAGTTCTTCCCAGCACTTTATAACGCGTTAGGTATCTTCCTACCATTGATCACAGTTAACTGTGCAATCTTTGGTGCGGTATCTTTCATGGTTGAACGTAACTATAACTTCACTGAATCAGTGGTTTATGGTATCGGTTCTGGTGTGGGTTGGGCGCTAGCAATTACTTTGCTTGCTGGTATCCGTGAGAAAATGAAATATTCAGACGTGCCAGACGGCTTACGTGGTTTAGGTATTACCTTTATCACTGTTGGCTTGATGGGTCTTGGCTTTATGTCATTCTCTGGCATTTCACTTTAATAGGTAGCGAGGATAAATCATGAGTTATGAGATTTTCTTAGGCGTTGGTGTTTTCATCGCTATCGTTGTACTGCTAGTTTTAGTCATCATTGGTGCTAAATCTCAGTTAGTTGCAAGCGGTGACATCATCATTGGCGTAAATGGCGATCCAGACAAAGCCATTACAACATCTGCAGGTACCAAGCTTTTAGGCGCGTTATCTGAGTCAGGTATTTTCGTATCATCTGCATGTGGTGGCGGTGGCTCTTGTGGTCAGTGTCGTGTACACATTCATTCTGGTGGCGGCGATATCTTACCAACAGAACTTGATCACATCTCTAAAGGTGAAGCCCGTGAAGGCTGTCGTTTAGCGTGTCAGGTAAATGTTAAAAACGATATGGAAATTGAACTTGAAGAGTCAATTTTCGGTGTTAAAAAATGGGATTGTGAAGTTATCTCTAACGATAACAAAGCAACCTTCATTAAAGAACTTAAACTACAGATCCCTGATGGCGAGTCAGTACCGTTTCGTGCCGGTGGTTATATTCAGATTGAAGCCCCTGCGCATCACGTTAAATATGCTGATTTCGATGTACCAGAAGAGTATCGTGGCGATTGGAACCATTTTGGTTTCTTCAAGCTGGAGTCAAAAGTAGACGAAGAAACAATTCGTGCTTACTCAATGGCTAACTACCCAGAAGAAGAAGGCATCATCATGCTTAACGTGCGTATCGCTGCGCCGCCGCCAAGAGATTTAAGCTTACCTTGTGGTAAAATGTCATCGTACATTTGGTCACTTAAAGAAGGTGATAAAGTAACTATCTCTGGTCCATTTGGTGAGTTCTTTGCAAAAGATACTGATGCTGAAATGGTATTTGTAGGTGGTGGTGCTGGTATGGCACCTATGCGTTCACACATCTTTGACCAACTTAAGCGTTTGAACTCTAAGCGTAAGATGAGTTTCTGGTATGGTGCACGTTCTAAGCGTGAAATGTTCTATGTTGAAGATTTTGACGGCCTAGCGGCTGAAAATGATAACTTCGTATGGCATACCGCGCTTTCAGATCCACAACCAGAAGATAACTGGGAAGGCTATACTGGCTTTATCCATAACGTGCTATTTGAGAACTATCTTAAAGATCACGAAGCGCCAGAAGATTGTGAGTTCTACATGTGTGGTCCTCCAATGATGAACGCCGCTGTTATCACTATGTTGAAAGACTTAGGTGTTGAAGACGAAAATATCTTACTAGATGATTTCGGTGGCTAACACCCGTATCAAAACAGTTTAGTTTTGGTTAGAATATCAGCCTCGTAGCAATATATGTTACGGGGCTTTTTTATTTCCATTACTTAAGTAGGCTGCTATGAATAGAGTTTTTCACCGACAAGGCATGATTGCCATCTTTTTTCTTACCCTCACTTTACTCATTAGTGGCTGTGGCCAAAATGATGAGCCCCAAGAGTTATACCTTGAAGGTAAAACTATGGGTACTACTTACCATATTAAGGTCTTCGCCAAGCAACAAAAGCTGGATTCATTAAATTTATTACCAGAAGTAACTCTGTTGCTCAAAGATATAAATCAATCAATGTCGACTTATATTGATGATTCTGAAATCAACACTTTTAATCGTCTTCCCGCTGGTCAAGTTATGCCTATTAGCCGTGATTTTAGAGCAGTTGTAAGCGAGTCCATCCGCTTAGGAGAGTCTACTAAGACTCTTGATGTGACCATGGGACCACTGATTGATTTATGGGGTTTTGGTCCTGATAAAAAACCAACAAAACGTCCAACAGATGAAGAACTCGCAGCCATGGTTGCACAAATTGGGGTTGATAAACTAATACTGACTGAGCAAGGCCTAGCGAAAACAGTAGCGGGTTTAGAATTATCATTTTCTTCTACTGCAAAGGGGTATGGGATAGATAAAGTAGCTGAATTATTAGAAAGCCATGACTTAACTGATTATATGGTTGAGATTGGTGGTGAGTTACGTGTATCAGGTAAAAAACCGAATGATCAAGATTGGCGTATCGCTATTGAGCAACCGGATGCTGAGCCTGGTGTGCGTAAAGTGCACCGTGTATTAGCGCCGGGTAATAACGGCATTGCGACATCGGGTGATTATCGCATTTACTATGAGATGGATGGTATTACCTATAGCCATTTAATTGATCCAGCAACCGGTATGCCAAGTCGTCATGATCTAGTATCGGTTACTGTATTGCATCCATCAGCGATGACAGCTGACGGCCTTGCAACAGCACTGACTGTGATGGGGATGGATAAAGCCAAAGCCTATGCTGAAAAAAATGATTTACCGGTTTATCTGATCGGCAAATCAAAAGATGGCTTAGTGACTTATTCGAGCCCTGCATTTAAACCCTATTTGTAGCGCGGTTTAAATCAGTTTATAATAGCAACAGCTTGGTGATTATCATCAAGCATTATTTTATTGCTGATCAATAGGGGCTAAGCAATGTCACTTTTTCTTCTTACGTTTGGTTTACTGCTTTTAATTGTCGCAGCGATGGCTGTGGGCATGATAGTGCAAAAGAAATCTATGGCCAGCAGCTGTGGTGGTTTAGGCTCTGTAGGCATTGATAAAGCCTGTGATTGTGATGACCCATGCGACAAACGCAAAAAGCGTATGGCAAAAGAGCAAGTTTGGAAAGAAAACCAAATATTATAAGCTCTTGATAGCTATCAAATATACATTAAAAAGCGCCTCTTTAATAACAGGCGCTTTTTTAATGCCCACTTACGGCTAAAATGTGTCAAGTAATCGACCACTGCGACAATATGTCACACCCAGTGAAGCTCGTATGGACTGTATAATATGATGTATTCCTAATCGTTTATTCACTGCAGGCATTGATTATCAATTAACAACTTAATTAACAACCCAATTAAATTTGGCTGCAACACTGCGTACGCAATCTGATTACGAATTAACACCAAGTAATAGCCAAGGACGATATGGTGACTTTACTCAACTTGGGCTTAAAGCAAGTTATGACGTTAATTCGGCACTGATGTTAAGCGCGCAAGTTGATAACTTAACTGATGAGTATTATGAATATGTATGGTGGGATGGCTCGCAAACTCTGCATAGCCCAGCACAAGGTCGTGCTGTATCTGCTGCAATTAAGTTTAAGTATTAATGAGTAAGCAGTTACTCGCGTGGCGTAAGTTGGCAAGGCGACTTCATCTATGGTTGGGGTTAAGCCTTGGCATGTTTTTTGTGATCCTTTGCTTGTCAGGAGCTGCACTTGTTTATTATCCGCAAATAGATACCTGGTTGCATCCGGAATTAGCGAATGCAGCGCAGCAACCGTGTGATTACAACACTGCATTAAAAACATTACGCATGCAGTATCCAGATAAGCTGGGACCGTGGCGGTTTGAAGTGACCCCTGAACAACAATTCATTCCGGCGCGCTATTATAACCCTCAAGAGACTCAAGGGCAGGATTTTGCACCTATGATGGTGTGGTTGTCAGCTGATGGCAGCACCTTGCTCAGACAGTCATTTTGGGGCGATTACCTAGTAACTTGGCTGTATAACTTGCACTTTACTTTACTACTTGGCAGTACAGGGACAATTATTGTCGGTTACCTTGGAATTGGCAGCGCGCTCTTATTACTCACAGGTTTAGTTGCGTGGTGGCCTAAGTCAGGTTTTTGGTTGAGGCAATTGCGTTTTAAGCGCCGCGCTGCTTTATTAGGACGCATGTACGATTGGCATAAAACAATCGGTTTAGTGATGTTGTTACCCTTGTTTATTCTTACTAGTACCGGTGCGATGCTAGCCTTGCCCAAAGAGACCAATGGCTTGCTTGGCTTGGTACTGGGCGAAGTCGAAAGTGCTGCAAGACCAGCACCACAATTAACTTTTTCAAACCCGCAAATTAGTGTTACTCAGGCTGTGAAAATAGCACAAATACAACTGCCTAAAGCGCGACTTGCATGGATAGAAACTCCCAGCGTAAACCAAGGCTATTATCGGCTGCGCATGCAGGTAAGTGATGATAAATCGACACGCTTTCCAAACAGTTATATTGATATTAACCCACGCTCAGGTGAGGTAGTGAAGGTCTTCGATCTTAGGCAGCAAGGAACAAGTAACCAAATCAAAAACTGGCTACATCCCTTGCATAATGGCAGTGTAGGTGGGCTAAGCCTTAAAGTTCTGTGGATCATCGCCTCGTTGGCAAGCTTAGTGTTGGCTTGGCTAGGTTGGTATCGTTATTACCTACGTAAAAATACAGCCAAAAAGATCGCAAAAAATAACAAGCCCTGAGAACAGGGCTTACCTAACGTACTTAAATTTAAAGTTTTATAAGTTGACTACCTAATACGGCGTATTCGATGTGTTTATCGTTGCGTAGTAAAAAGTGTGCTTTAGCTCCACACTTTAGCATCGCGGTTTAAATCTATTCCTTGCGCATTAAAACGGGTTTGCAGCTGTGCGCCATCGGGATTGACCATAGGAATGATCATCAGTGATAGTTTTTTTGCCAATTTTCTCGCCATGCATCATTTTTTGTTTCGATTGCATAGCTTAAAAAATCCGTTAATGCGGCACTTGCCGTATTTTCATCACCATGCATTTGGCTCCACATCATAACTTTGATTGGCCCCGAGCCAATATAAAATGCATCAATTGATTTACCTAAGAATGATTGACCTAAATTTTTTCGCTCTATGCTGGGGTGAGCAGCTAACGTATCTAGTAAAGGAGCAAGATCAGCGTGTGTAATCGCTGCTTTGTTTAATCCTTTAATTTGGTGCATTGCGATTGGTGCGGCAGTTAAGCTAAATGAGTAACTAAGTAAGCTAACTAGTATGGTTTTGCGAATCATATTAATATCCTGTTATTCTTATTTTGCAATTTTTTAAGAATATAATATTAATATGGATCGGTCCAAAATTATCTTCACTTTAAGTGAAATCATTTCTCATAACTGTGATGCTTTACGGGCTTTATTTTCAATTGATTGTTTATTATAAAATAATATCTTTTGATAAAGTTTTTTGTGAACATTTAAGTTGATTTTAGGGCTAAAATTTAGACTAAAGTCTATGGGTTAATTTTTTTCATCTATCAGATTTATTTTTATCAGTTGTAAGCTTTGAGCTATTACACTAAATTTAGTTTCAAGGAAGCGAAATGAACAAGCCGCTTACAAAGAATCTTTATAATTGTGTGTGAAGATGTTGTCAAAGGCGGTTCAAGTTTAGTACAAACTGGGCTTGAACTGTTTTTATTTTACTGCCACATGATTAGACGAACTGAAAGTTTGTCACTGAATTACAGTGTTTATTGAACAACGCTAAAACTGAATCTTTATAATTGTGTGTGAAGATGTTGTCAAAAAGACAGTTCAAGTTTAGTTAACCTGAGCTTGAACTGCTTTTATTTACTGCCACGCGATTAAATGAACTTATTGTTCATCAGTGAATCTACAATACGTATTGAAAAATATTAGAACCGAATCTTTATAATTGTGTGTGAAGATGTTGTCAAAAAGACGACTCAAGTTAGGGGATAACTTGGCTTGAGTTGCTTTTTATTTTAACCGACATGCAGTTAGATGGCGAAGCAGCCAATACCAAATTCAATAGCGAATACGCTATTAAACGAATCTTTATAATTGTGTGTGAAGATGTTGTCAAAAAGACGACTCAAGTTAGGGGATAACTTAGCTTGAGTTGCTTTTTATTTTCTAAAAGCCGCCAATTATCATTTAAGTTATTTTTAAAGCGCCAGTATGGCGCTTTTTTTATAGCTGTAATTCAACATATTAATAAAAAGTTAGCCCGCTATGTTGTTTTATACTTGTAGCTTGTGTTGACTTTGTTATAATCCTCCCGAAATTTCAGTAATTACTGAAACTTTATTGATGAAGATCATAACAACGAAGTGGAAAATAGCGTAAAGCCAGTCGCTTTACTTCGTAATATATAACCAATAAGGCCATATACGTTTGAATTCGCAAAATTGTCCGCCAGCAAAAACGCACTCTACGCTTAGTAGATGGCAGTTGCGTGCGCGTGCACTTTTTGCCGGACGAGAGCTGCTTTCTGTATTAGTTATTTTATTAATTAATTCAGCCATGCTGGTAAATGGTAGTATTGAAGATGCGACAGAGCTAAAAAGCTTATTAACTGAAGGGGCTGTATATGAGTCATCTTTAATTAATGTATTGGGCTTTTTGGCATATCCAGTTGTGTCGTGCCAGTTACTCATTGGTTTATGTTGGTTGATTTTTCACTTTTTCCCAGCGCGTCGTGCTGGGGTTATTTTACGCAAAGCAGCCTTTGCTTTTCGTCAAACAAAAACATCTTTAGTAGTACACAGCGCTCATGGTTGTCGTGCTCCACCTCTTGTTAATGGTTGAACGCTACTCGTTATAGATAGTTTGGCTTTTTAACTAATCTGCTGATTCTGTCCGCTGTAATAACGCTTAGCCGCAGTGTACCTGCGATTCAACCAACACCCTCAAATTCCTTTATTGCTTTTTTGATGCTTAGTATTTTTTATGGCGCTAAAAAGTTACCTGAGGAATATTCAAACCGTTGTTTTTACGCTTTTATTTAGAGTTGTAGGGGCAGCACATATCAAATTTTAGGTTGTAGGATAGTCCTTTGTTAATTCGAAACCTCTGTAATATTGCTCTGGGCACAACTGTGCTCGCACTGACTGGCTGTAAAGGCGGGGTGCTTGATCCAAAAGGGCAAGTTGGGATAGATGAAAAAAATCTGATCATCATTGCCACTGTGCTGATGTTAATTGTGGTTATTCCTGTGATTGTGATGACCTTGTACTTTGCGTGGAAATATCGTGATGGCCAAGAGCAGCAAATTTATGCGCCAAAATGGGCACACTCAGGAAAAATTGAAGCCGCAGTCTGGGCCATTCCTATTGTGATAGTGATTGTACTGGGTGTCATTACTTGGCAATCAACGCAACAGCTTGACCCTTATAAACCGCTTGAAGGTAAAGGCAAACACTTAACAGTTGAAGTGGTATCACTGAATTGGAAATGGCTGTTTATTTATCCTGAGCAAGGTATTGCTACGGTTAATGAATTGGTATTTCCAGCCAATGTACCAGTGGAATATAAAATCACCTCAGAAAGTACCATGAACTCATTTTTCATCCCACAACTAGGTAGTCAAATCTACTCGATGGCGGGCATGGAAACTAAGTTGCATTTAATTGCTAATGAACCGGGTACGTTTAAAGGCTTTTCTGCTAACTACAGCGGTGCAGGTTTTACTGGTATGAAATTTAATGCCATAGCTACGCCAACGCAAGCTGACTTTGATACGTGGGTAAACAAGGTGAAAAGCCAAGCTAATACGCTCACTAAAGCGAATTATGATGCACTGGCATTACCGAGTGAAAACAACCCAGTGACTTATTTTGCTGATGTTGATGATGGCTTGTTCCACACCATCATTATGAAATATATGCAAGCACATGGTGATATGAACAAGATGCACAGTGCAATGCCTGAGCACAGCGGTCATGAAAATCACACAATGCACAGCGAGGGCGAGGAATAATTATGTCGTTATTTGGAAAATTATCGTTAGATGCCATTCCGTTCCATGAACCTATTTTGATGGTGACAATGGCGGTAGTAGTGATTGCAGGGGCATTGATTGCAGCTTTAGTCACAAAATATAAAAAATGGGGGGTGTTATGGCACGACTGGATCACCTCAATCGATCATAAACGCTTAGGCGTGATGTACATTATCCTTGCCTTGATCATGCTGTTTCGTGGTTTCTCTGATGCCATTATGATGCGGGCACAATTGGCGCTTGCTACAGGTGGTGCTACAGGCTATTTACCGCCAGAGCATTATGACCAAATATTCACCGCGCATGGGGTGATCATGATCATCTTTATGGCGATGCCATTTATGATTGGTCTGATGAACATTGTATTGCCACTGCAAATTGGTGCGCGCGATGTAGCATTTCCGTTTTTAAATAATTTAAGTTTTTGGCTTACTGCCGGTGGTGCAATATTAATTAATATTTCATTGTTCTGTGGTGAATTTGCAAAAACTGGTTGGGTGGCTTATCCGCCGCTATCGGAGATGTCTTTTAGCCCTGGAGTCGGGGTCGATTATTATATTTGGGCACTGCAAATATCAGGTATTGGTACACTATTAACGGCAGTAAACTTTTTAGTAACAGTGTTTAAAATGCGTGCCCCTGGTATGCGTTTAATGCAAATGCCAATTTTTACCTGGACATGTACATGGGCAAATATCTTAATTGCTGCGTCATTCCCAATCTTAACTGCGGTGTTGACTATGTTAACGCTAGACCGTTATTTAGATTTCCACTTCTTTACTAATGAAGCTGGCGGTAACGCCATGATGTACATCAACCTGTTCTGGGCTTGGGGTCATCCTGAAGTGTATATTTTGATTTTACCTGCGTTTGGTATTTTCTCAGAAATTATTTCCACTTTTACCGGTAAACGTTTATTTGGTTATAAATCTATGGTTTATGCCAGCGGTGCAATTTCTATCTTAGGTTTTATTGTTTGGTTACACCATTTCTTCACTATGGGGTCCAGTGCTAATGTTAATGCCTTCTTTGGCGTAATGACCATGGTCATTGCGGTGCCCACCGGAGTGAAACTGTTTAACTGGTTATTTACTATTTATCGTGGTCGTTTACGCATCACAGTTCCTGTACTTTGGACACTTGGCTTTATGGTGACCTTTACCATCGGCGGGATGACAGGGGTACTACTAGCAATCCCAGGTGCTGATTATGTATTACACAACAGCCTATTCCTGATTGCACATTTTCATAACACCATCATCGGTGGTGCGGTATTTGGATACTTGGCTGGTTTCGCATTTTGGTTCCCAAAAGCAATGGGCTTTAAACTTCATGAAGGTTGGGGGAAGGCGTCTTTCTGGTGTTGGTTAATTGGTTTCTTTGTTGCATTTATGCCGCTATACGTACTTGGTTTCTTAGGTATGACACGTCGCTTAAACCACACCAATAACCCAGATTGGAATATCTGGTTGTACATTGCCTTTGTCGGTGCGGTGATCATTATGTTTGGTATTTTGTTCCAAGTTGTACAGCTTATTGTGAGCTTTAAAAATCGCGAAGCATTAAAAGATACAACCGGCGATCCGTGGAATGGTCACACGCTTGAGTGGTCAACATCGTCACCACCACAGTATTACAACTTTGCTACTATCCCACATGTGCATGACATTGATACTTGGACTGATATGAAAGAAAAAGGCCAAGCGTATCAACAACAAGCAAGCTATGCGCCTATTCATATGCCAAAAAATACTTCGGCAGGGGTGATGATGAGTGCGTGTTTTACCACATTCTGTTTTGCCATGATTTGGCATATTTGGTGGTTGGCAATTGTCGGTGTTATTGCTGGCATCACGGTATTCTTTAAGCGCTGTTACACCAGTGATGTTGATTACTACGTGCAACCAGAAGAAATTCTTGAAATTGAAAGTGCACATAATAAAAGTGCAACAACATTTAACCAAGGTAAGGAGTTCAGCGCATGAGTGCTACCTCTGCAGATATAAATATCATCAATCATGATGCCCATGCTCACGAGCATCATGATACTGGTGGCGATACGGTATTTGGTTTTTGGCTTTACTTAATGACCGACTGCTTATTGTTTGCCTCATTTTTTGCAACCTACGCTGTGCTTTATATGAATACAGCGGGTGGCGTATCTGGCAAAGATATTTTTGAACTGGACTTTGTAGCGGTTGAAACTGCTGCATTGCTACTAAGTAGTATCACTTTTGGTTTTGCGATGATCTCAGCTCATGCGCAAAAGAAGGCCGCTACATTAACGTGGCTGGCAATTACTTTTGCTTTTGGTGCTGTGTTTATTGGTATGGAAATTTATGAATTTCATCATTTAATTGCCCATGGTAATGGCCCGCAGCGCAGCGCATTTTTAACCTCGTTCTTCTCTTTAGTAGGCTTACACGGTATGCACGTAACCGCTGGTCTGATTTGGATGGCGACGATGATGTTCGAAGTGTCACGTCGTGGTTTAAACCCAGCAACCGTTACACGTTTAAGTTGCTTAAGTTTGTTTTGGCACTTTTTAGATGTGGTATGGATCTGCGTATTTACCGTTGTTTACTTAATGGGAGTGATGTAATGAGCCACAGTGAATCACATGTATTAAATGAGCTACATACACAAAGCCATAGTGATGCTTCACATGGCAGTGTTAAAGACTATTTAATAGGTTTTGTTTTATCAATCATTCTAACGGCCATTCCATTTTGGGCGGTGATGAGCGGTACATTGTCAAAACCAACCACATTTGCCTGTGTTGTCGTAATGGCCATTGTGCAAATTTGGGTGCATTTAAAATACTTCTTGCACCTGAACTTTACCACCGAAGACGGTAAAGCCAGTTCGTTATCGTTTATCTTCAGTGCGCTGATCATCGTCATGGTGGTTGGCCTGTCTGTATGGATCATCTACGAATCGAACGCCATGATGATGTACTAGCCCCAGCTAGTACGTTTTCGTAAAGCAAAGAATAGGGGAACTGCAGATGTTTCGTCGTTATTTAAAGGTCACTAAGCCCGGTATTATCATGGGTAATTTGATCTCGGTTGCGGGTGGGTTTTTACTCGCCTCGCGTGGTGATATTGATGGCTGGCTAATGCTTGCTACATTAGTTGGCTTATCGCTGGTGGTAGCCTCAGGTTGTGTGATCAATAATGTGATCGACCGTGATATTGATATTCGCATGGCGCGCACGCGAACACGGGTAACCGTTACCGGTGAAATGTCTGCAACCACGGCTTTGCTGCATGGCACAGTACTTGGCTTACTAGGCTTTGCTTTACTAATGGTTTTTACTAACTGGATTGCGGTATTTTTTGCTGTGTTTGGTTATGTCATATACGTGGGTGTTTACAGCTTATATATGAAGCGTCGCTCAGTGTATGGCACGTTTATCGGTAGTTTATCAGGAGCAGTACCACCAGTGGTAGGGTACTGCGCTGTTTCAGCACAGTTTGATGTTGGCGCGTTGATCTTATTAGTAATGTTTAGTTTGTGGCAGATGCCGCACTCTTATGCGATTGCTATTTTTCGTTATAAAGACTATCAAGCTGCGCGTATTCCGGTATTACCGGTAGCGCAAGGTATTGATAAAGCTAAACATCATATTGTGTTGTATATCGCGGTATATGCGTTAGTGGTAATGTTATTAACCATTGGCGGTTATACCGGTATGGCTTTTTTAGCTGTTGCTTGCACTACTAGTTTTTGGTGGTTATTAATGGCGCTGCGAGGTTATCGTCGTAATATTGATATTAGTGGTTGGGCACGCCAAGTATTTGCGTTTTCAATTGTGAATATCACTGCACTGAGTATCGCCATGGCAGTTGATTACCAAAGTCTTACACCACAATTACTTGCTATATACCCAAACTGCCTCTAGATGCAGAATTCAGCGTTTCACAGGTGCTTAATATCAAGGCGTTACTTTGCAAGAATGGCAGTCCCTTTTAAGAAGTAACAACGATGAGAGTAAGTGCCTGTGAAACGCCCAACGGGTTGGTTTAAAAGCGATTTATACTGCGTTATTGAT
>NZ_JACJDT010000003.1:114609-222864 GCF_014163675.1 Pseudoalteromonas sp. SR44-5 | reverse complement strand
TACCCTTGCTAACTTTACCCTCGCTAACTTTACCCTCGCTAACTTTACCCTCGCTAACTTTTCCCCACAAAAAAAGCCGCTTAGTTTAACTAGGCGGCTTTGGAGGTTAGTCTCACTGTATTTGGGCGTGTCTCCAAACGAGTGAATACGTTACCAAGGAACTTTTTTTTTATTACGCTTAGATTGACTCTAAGGCAATTTTAACCATTTCATTGAAGGTGCTTTGACGCTCTTCACTTGGGGTTGCTTCACCAGTGATCACGTGGTCACTCACGGTAAATAATGCCATGGCTTTTGCGCCATATTCAGCTGCAACGCCGTATAAACCGGCTGTTTCCATATCTACCGCTAACATACCTAGTTTATCAAGTTCTTGATAAAAGCTGTTATCGGCTTGATAAAATGTGTCGGTGGTAAATACGTTACCCACTTTCGCTTTAATACCTAGCTCTTTTGCTGCATTAACGCCGTTTAATAGTAAATCAAAATCAGCAATTGCTGAGAAATCATAACCACGTACACGCGCACGGTTTACATTTGAATCTGTGCTTGCGCCTTGTGCAAAAATAACGTCACGAATTTTAATGTCGCTACCAATACCACCACAGGTGCCGATACGAATAAGGTTTTTAACGCCATAGCTGACGATTAGTTCGCGTGCATAAATCGACATTGATGGAATGCCCATACCAGAACCCATGATGCTTACTGGTTTACCTTTATAAGTGCCAGTAAAACCATACATGTTACGAACGCCGGTTACTTTTACAGCATCATCAAGAAAATTTTCAGCAATGTATTGCGCACGTAATGGATCACCCGGCATTAATACCGTTTGTGCAAAATCGCCATTATTTGCGTCAATATGTGGAGTACTCATTATTCGTTTCCTTTTACTTTTAGCGCGTTAAGCTTATCAATAAAGCCATCGCCATATTCAAGTGCAGGTAAGTTAAACCACTGGGCAAGTGTTTGACCTATGTCTGCAAAACTAGCACGTTCACCAAGCGGGGTATTTTCAAGCCCTACCTGATAAGCAAGTACAGGCACATATTCGCGGGTGTGCTCACTGCCCGGGAATGTTGGATCACAACCGTGATCCGCCGTAATAATTAGTACGTCATCGGCTTTAAGCTGCTTAAGTATCGTTGGTAAGTAATCGTCCAACTGTTTAAGCGCTTTTGCATACCCAACAGGGTCGCGGCGATGACCAAATTTTTCATCAAAATCAACTAAGTTAGTAAATATCAAACTGTGATCTGGCGCTGATGCCATTACCTCAGTGGTTTTTGCTAACAAGTTTTGTAAGCCTGGGGCTTTGTGTTTTTGGGTGATCCCTTGATGCGCATAGATGTCAGATATCTTCCCTATGCTAATCACTTCACCACCGTCATCGGCTAGTTTGTCTAGCAATGTTGGCGCTGGCGGTAACACTGAATAATCTCGACGATTGCCCGTTCTGGCAAAGTCTTGATTATTGGAACCCAAAAATGGCCGCGCAATCACTCGTCCTATGTTCATTTCATCAAGCAGCGCCCGTGTGATTTCGCAGACCTGATAAAGTTTTTCTAGACCGAAAGTTTGTTCATGCGCGGCTATTTGAAACACGCTATCAGCTGAGGTGTAACAGATTGGTTTACCTGTTTTTATGTGCTCTTCACCTAGCTGTTCTAAAATCGTAGTACCCGAGGCATGGCAATTACCTAAAATCCCCGGGATACCGGTACGAGCAATCAGCTCGTCAATTAACTGTTGTGGAAAACTCGGTTGTGTTTTAGGGAAATATCCCCAATCGAATAACACCGGTACACCGGCCATTTCCCAATGACCTGATGGGGTATCTTTACCGCTAGAAAGCTCTTTAGCGTAACCCCAAGCAGCAATCGGTGTTTGGCGGTCGCTAACAAGGCACGGTTCGTTGCCTGCAGCTTCACATGCATCAACTAAACCTAATAACGATAAATTAGGTAGTGATAGCCGTTCGCCGGTTTCTTCAAAGTATGCTTTAAGCAAATGTGCAAAAGTGTTTGCGCCCACGTCGCCAAACTTATCAGCGTCTGGTGCTGCACCTATGCCTAGGCTATCTGCCATTAATATAATTGCTCTTGCCATACTCACCTCGATTATCCAATGTAGCTACTTTATATTTTTGTGCTTTTTAACGTACAGGACATAAGTCCTGTTTCATAAAACCTAAACATTATAAATTTCACCCCTTAAAGCGAAGCAAGAGAGATTATTCGTGTCTTTTTTGCTATTGTGATCTACCAACAATGTATCCTTCTGTGTGGATGAGAACTTTAGTGACACGAACAATAATAGCCATTGCTGGCGCTTCTGCGTCTGGCAAATCTCTTTTTAGCCAAACAATTTACAATGAATTGGTAAATGAGCTTGAACCAGGCGCCATCGCCGTGATTGAAGAAGATGCGTACTATAAAGACCAATCGCATCTGCCGTTTGATCATCGTACGCAAACGAATTACGACCACCCTGATGCGTTTGAACATGAGTTAATGTGTAAGCATTTAACACAGTTACGTGATGGCGAAGCGGTAGAAGTACCTACCTATGATTATGCGCAGCATACTCGCAGTGACAAAACACGCACTGTGATGCCAGCAGAAATTCTCATAGTTGAAGGGATTTTATTGCTTAGTGATAAAGCGCTACGTAAAGAATTTGATATCAAAGTGTTTATTGATACACCGCTTGATATTTGCCTGATGCGCCGTATGCAACGTGATATGGAGCAACGAGGCAGAACATTACAGTCCGTTGTTGAACAATATCAAGCTACAGTGAGACCGATGTTTTATCAGTTTATTGAGCCTTCAAAGCACAATGCTGATTTAGTGGTTACACGTGGTGGTATGAATCGTGTTGCGATTGATATAATTAAAAGTAAAATAAAATATTTACTGCAAAAATAACAACGGGAATAAGCAAAGATGACAACATTTATGAGCTTAGTCGGCATGTGTATGCTGCTAGGCATTGCATTTGCGGCTTCGACAAATCGCAAAGCAATTAGTTTAAGAACTGTCGGTATCGCTTTTGCCCTGCAATTTATAATTGGTGGTTTTGTCCTGTTTTCAGACGCAGGCAAAAATGCATTAGTTGGCATGTCAAAAGCCGTATCATCGGTAATTGGTTTTGCAAATGACGGAATAGCATTTTTATTCGGTCCGCTTGCTAGCCAAGATGCCTTAGGGTTTATTTTTGCCGTACAAGTTTTACCCGTTATTGTGTTTTTCTCTGCATTGGTTGCAGTGCTTTATCACATTGGCATTATGGATTGGATAATAAGAATATTAGGCGGTGGTTTACAAAAGCTATTAAAAACCTCACGCACTGAGTCGCTCTCAGCGACTGCGAACATTTTTGTTGGCCAAACAGAAGCGCCGCTGATTGTAAAACCATTTATAGCAACCATGACTAAGTCAGAGTTGTTTGCTGTTATGGTGGGTGGTTTAGCAACGGTAGCGGGCTCAGTAATGGCCGGTTATGTGATTATTGGTGTAGAGCTTAAGTATTTAATTGCCGCCAGCTTTATGGCAGCGCCAGGTGGTTTTTTAATGGCCAAGATGATTGTGCCAGAGACCGAAACACCTAAAGATACTTTAGCCGACTTAGATGATATTGAAGATAAACCAGTTAATGTGATTGATGCTGCGGCATCAGGGGCAGCAAACGGTATGCATTTAGCACTAAATGTAGGTGCAATGCTATTAGCATTTGTTGCTTTAATAGCTTTATTAAATGGTTTGTTTGGCGGCATTGGAGGTTTATTGGCTAGCATCGGCGGTTGGTCAATTAACTTCAGTCATTTATTATATAAAACTGCTGGTGACTGGGAGGTAATAGATGGAATCGCAAGTTTATTTAACTCCATTGGTGATTCGCTAAATAGCACGGGTGCTTGGATAAGCTCTTTAACGTTACAAATGATTTTAGGTTATATCTTTGCTCCGGTTGCCTGGTTACTTGGCGTACCGTGGAGTGAAGCAGTTATAGCCGGTAGCTTTATTGGTCAAAAAATAGTAGTCAATGAGTTTGTTGCTTATTTAGACTTTATGAATTATCGCGATACGTTAAGTGCGCACACACAAGCGATTGTCACATTCGCGTTATGTGGGTTTGCTAACTTATCATCGATAGCCATTTTACTAGGTGGATTAGGCGGTATGGCGCCTAGTCGGCGAAAGGATATCGCACGCTTAGGGCTCAGAGCAGTGTTAGCAGGATCTATGGCTAACCTTATGAGCGCCGCAATTGCAGGTTTTTTCCTCTCGCTAGCTTAGAAACTTTGAGATGAACCTTAGTTGCAAAACAATAGGATAAGCCTTTAAGGGGTTAAAGACTTATCTTACTTGAACGATACTTCACAAAGGGCCTTTATGGCCCTTTTATCGTTTTTAATTCACTGTTTACTTTCATAATACTTTTCCTAGTTATTGCTATACTCAAAGTTCTATCGTCAAAAAGAGAAAATAAATGCGGCTATTTATTAATCTGCTACTTCTTTGTATCAGTGTCCATAGTACTGCAAATCAAAATTTAATGGTTGTGACCGAGTTGTCACCGCCGAATCAAGTTTTGCTGAATAATCAGGTAACTGGTTATAGTACTGAGTTAGTAAATATGATTATTTTAGAGGCTAAGCTCAATGCCCCAATCAACATGTACCCTTGGGCACGTGCTTATAAAATGGCGGTTAATAATAGCAACACCTTAATTTACAGTATGGCACGCACTACGGAGCGCGAAACACTGTTTCATTGGATTGGGCCAGTAGCACAGTTTGAAATGGGCTTTGTAAAACTCTCTGAGCGCAGTGATATTAACTTTGATAATACAGAGCAAGCCAAGCAATATAAAATTGCCGTACAGCGCCATGACCTTGCATCGCAAGTATTAGTAAAACGTGGTTTCGAAGTATTGCTGACCACTGATATTCAAAAGTCATATCAGTTACTACTAGCAAGAAAAGTTGATCTGGTAGTAGACGATGCTAATTATCTAGCTTCAATGAGTGAGCAGCTAGCGATCAATGCTAACGCACTGACGTTCGTACATGCCATAGAAGGACTGGCAGTAGCTGGTTACTTAGCTGCAAATATCAATACTGATGAAGATATTATAAAAGCACTGCAGCAGGCTTTTTTAAAGGTTAAAAGTACTGAAAAATACCGTCAATTAATAACAGCTCATTAACTAGCTATTGTACATAACGATGCCGATAAGCGTCAAAGTTATCCACCGCTTTAAGTTTTTCTAACTGCTCATTGAAGCGCTCAACTATCTCGATAGGCATCTCTTTATTAAAAACTAAATAATTACCCTGTAATGTATTTACTGGCAGCTCAACAAGTTTGACGACTTCTTTACCACCGTGACCAAATTGCTGTAGTTGGTAATCTAAGGCAAACTCTGAGCCGAGAATTAAATCGATTTTATTTTTAAAAAATAAGTTCATATACTCATAGTGATGAGCTACTTTTAATAAGTTTTTATCTTGTTGGAAACCAATACTCTCCACTAACCCCTCATAAATATTGCCTCTAACGACACCTAAGGTGTATGCACTAACTTGAGTAATATCAGTTGGATTAATGTGTTTGTTATCACGAAGGCGATAAAAAAATGTACGTGAAGAAACCAACGGGCCAACCCAGTAAAATAAATCTTCTCGCTCAGCACTGCGAGCGGTTGATACTAGCCCTGAGAGCTGATTTTTTTGCACTAAATCGTATGCCCTTGCCCAAGGCAACAGCTCAAATTTGCACTCCACTTGTGAAAGCTCACACAACGTACGCACAATATCTAAATTAATCCCTTGCAGCTGCCCTTTATTCGAAAAATTATAAGGGGGAAACTGTTCAGTAAAAATAGTAATTATTGGCTTTGCAGCGCAAGTAAAAGTGAATCCAAGGCTAAACACTAGGATAAGTAATCGGTAGATAATCTATCTCGTTACAGAATAATAATAATAGATAAAGAATAGGAGGGGGAGCAAGTTACGTCAATTTTCAAACACAAAAAAGCAAGCCTAAGCTTGCTTTTTTTATTCTACCTAAAAGGTAAAATTATACAGCAGTGATGTTCTCTGCTTGTGGACCTTTTTGACCTTGTGAAAGAGTGAACTCTACACGTTGGCCTTCAGCTAAAGTTTTGAAACCTTCGCTTTTGATTGCTGAGAAATGTGCGAAAACGTCTGGGCCATTTTCTTGCTCGATGAAACCAAAACCTTTAGACTCGTTGAACCACTTAACTGTACCTGATACGATGTTAGACATTGTAATATCCTGATATAAAAATAAAATAATTGCTCTAATGAGCGGTGTAGCAAAAAATGAGATGGTACTTTAAAAACTTCAGGACGGTACTACAAGTATTACTTATACAACATCGAAATGGAGATTTATAGCTTTCATGCTTTCTTTCTAGCTGCAGCAAACTATACAGGGTTAATAAGTTATGTCAACCCCTTTATTAATTAATATATAAATACTCAGTCATGAGCCAACCTGTAGTAAATTCAAAACTAAAAAACAGCACGCAGCGGTAACATGCGTTTTTATAATGGCTTGTAAATACGACCAATAAAAAAGCCCTTGCAGCTAACTGCAAGGGCTTTTCTTAATCGTTACTAATATTATGATTAACGCTTACGGCGACGACCAAATATTGCTAATGGAGTAAGTAATAACATCAAGAAGCCTAGACTACCGCTACTTGATTTCGATTTGGGCTTTTCAACCACAGGTTCTGCTTCGTTGCTTACGGCAACCGTTACTTGCTCGGTAACCGATACGGTGCCATCACTGACCGCAACTTCGAACACGACTTCTTCGTCGCTTGTGATTGCGCCTGGAGTAAAGCTAAGTACCGCAGTATCTGCATTAGATAGTGTTGCGGTTGTGCCACTTACTTGTGTCCATGCATAAGTGAGTTCATCTGCATTTCTATCCGTGGCTACAGCATTTAAAGTACTGGTTACTGATTCCTTAATACCTAACTCACCGGTAACTGTTACTATAGGAGCTGCGTTATCACATGCGACTGCATCGCCAGCAATTACTGCTGAGAAGATTGGCGTTGTTACATTGTTAAATGTAAGGTTATCAATCCACCATCCTAAATCACCAACAGCGCCATCTGATGAAAGGCGAAAGCGTAGTTTTGCTCTATTACCATTGAGTTCACTACCAAAATTAATTGTTTCGTAGTTACCGTATACGTTATCCTGATTGATGTTGTTACCTGTAAACGTATCACGCTCTTGGATAGCTTGGGAGTCATTCTCAATTAACGGACCATCGTAACCACGATTAAATGTACCACCCATTTCAGTCACATCAACCCAGCTACCACCATTGACGCTAATTTCAACAACACCACCATCCCACTCGTTTTCAATACGATAAAAATGCCAGAATGACACCTCAAAGTCACCTGCAAAGCCAATATCAAATCCTTTAGTTTCTATCGCTACATCTGATTGGAAATCGTTGTTCTGCAAGAACATCGTTTGCTCACCAAGCTCAAAACCAAAGCTGTTGAAAAAGGCAACATTATCATCAGCTGCCATACTTTGTGTACCTTTAGCTAAATCACCACCGATCATTACATTTTCTTTTAGATCATATAATGATGCTCTCGCTACTTCCATGTTATCCATAGTTTGCGCGCCGACTGGCTGTTTTTCTTTAAAAGCCATGTTGACCGAATAAGTAACTTTTTCAGTGGCAGCTTCAACAATTTCATCGTCAGCAGATAACTCTGGGAATGATACTTCAATTTCTAAGTTTTCAGCTGTACCTGATTCATTTAAGGTAAACTTAAGGGGTGAACTCGTTGCAGTCGAAAATGGCATTGTGTCAGCAAATGTAACTAAACCATCATTTTCAAATGTCACATCATGATCACTGACCACAGTCAGTTGAGCTTGCGTACCAGTAAGCATTTTACTACCAGTATTTGTAATACTCACAGTTAATGTGGCCGTTTCACCTTTATCGACAATACCGTCATTTGAACAAAAGCCTAGCTCTGCACCATTGTAGTTTGCATCAATAGCCACATCTTTGAGGTTAAAGCTAGCCAGTTCCATCTTGTCAGATTCTACAACGCCCGTTAAATCTTCACTGAAACGATCTGGCGCTACAGCACCTAAACCCATGCCGCGTTTAGCAAATGCACCTAAAATAAGCTCATAATCTTTGGTATCAACAGCGTATGCCGCCGCTAATATCGCATCACGTGCTTCAGTATATAAAGGCGCAATTGGTGTTAATTTATAGCCTGCAACAAGGTAGTTAGCCATGCGATTTTGTGCTTCTTCAAAACCATGTTCATTGATTAATGCTACATAACTTTCCCAAAGCATAGTCGCCCAAATTTCACCCGCAGCATGTGGAGAGGCTACACTTGTTGGTGAAATGCCTACATCTGCACCTGCATTTTCAGTAATGTGACGGAATGAAAGCGGATTAACTTCTTTATTTGTAGAGTATGGTACACGACGAATACCATAGTAGAAGTCTTCAACAAACGTACCACTGCCGTATGCTTTTTGGAACTTGTCGTTACCTGTGATGTTGATGTCATCAGCTTTAGCAATAAACATCAGGGAGTGGAAATCACCCCAGCCTTCACCCATTGCACGGCCTTGGAAGTTAATTAGACCCGCAGAGTTACCAACTAAACGGTTACTAATATAGTGGCCCCATTCATGAGCAATAATACCGTTATCAAGTGTGCCATCTTTTAACTTGGCATTATTGAACATATTAACAGTAACTGTATTACCAGCACTTATAGAGTCATACATCAGATGACCATCAGCAAAGTTAAGACCCATATTAGGAATTAACACCGCATCATCTTCACCGCCCATAGCCGCAGGCTCATCAGTGTCTGGAACGTTGTTTACAACAATAGCCCCTATTGCTCCAACTTCTTGAGCATGTAAAACTTTTGCTGTGAAGTTACACGAACCACGATCAATTAGGGCAATTTTTCCAGCTAACTCTGCGCCATTAGTTGCAGGCTCACAGCCATCGAAAACGCTACCTGAATCAGTGTCATTACCATCAACCAAACGTACAACTTCAGCTGTAACATCAGCAAATTGGAATTGCCCAAAGCCCGAGACTTTAGAAGACTCAAGAACTCCAATAGTTGCGTCAGAGGTTACAACCACACCAAAGTCTGTGCCTACTTTTGCATCTTTACTATTATACAAATACATTTGCATACGTGGACTTGCACCATCAGCTGGTGTTGCCATATTAGCATTATCTAAACCGCTATTATCTTGCGCTTGAGCCTCAATTGGATCCCCTTCAATGCCACCGCGCTCATAGTTAGAGAGCTGAGCTACATTCGAAGTTTCATCAAAACCATGATCATAGAAGAAGTCGTGCAAAAAGTTATTCATGTAGAATAAGTTTACAATTGCCGCTTTGCGATTGTCGTAACTGTTTGCGACTTGATCAACTTGATAGGGGTAATCAAATGTAAAATCTGAGGTTGTTTCAGCAGTGAAGTCACCTTCAGTGAAACCTTGTGGTGCTATAACGTCGGCATATGCAAATACGTTATTACCAGATGTAGTTGTAGCATCATCAGTAAGCCATGGATCCATGGTGCTTAACTTACTGTAATAAGAAAGGCTCACTATCGGTGCATCAAGGATTTCGGTTTCATCTGTTTGATCAGGACCGTCAGCAGGAATAACATCACCATGTGGGCCTTCCCATGGGTAACCATCTGCATCAGCCCAGACACGGTAGTTAAAATCAGCAGCATGCGCTTTCAGGTCTTTTTTGAAATATACTTTGCTGTTTTTTGCACCAATAACATAGCTGAAGTAGTCACTTTCTAAACTGTTCTTATCTGCGACTTCAACTTCAACATAATAAGCTGATTCAAGTTGACCATTAACCTCAAAGAATACTTTTTTAGCGCGCGGCTGGCCAACTACAACTTTATCACCACTTTGATTAGTTACAGTGTATTTAACGTAATCGCCTTGTTCAGTTGATTTTGTAAGGGATACATTAATATCTGCTAGCTTTTTAATCGCTTGTTTAATGCTCTGCTCAGCACCAACAAAATCAGCTAATGGTGCTAATGAACGTTTAGTATTTGCACTTGTGTTAGCAAAATAGCCTGATCCTGCCACCAAGTTATGTTCCTTATCCATGATAAGGTTATATTCACGATTAAAAACTTCAACGCCATGAACTTGTTGTTTATATTTAGCCGTTACAGAACCACTTTTTTGTTTAGATAAATCTGCAAGAACTGCGTTTGACGTCCCTTTTTTACTAGTACTGAAACCGGTTAAAGCATTTAAATAAAAATCTGCAGCGTATGCATTTCTTTGTTCAGGTAAAACAACTGACATATTAGGTTTTGCTTGACCAACGGCTTGCCAAAGAAACGTTGCCTTGCCAAGCTGAGCATCAAAAATTGAATCATGCCCCGATACTGTTCTACGTTCAGCTAATGCACGTTGCTGGGTTATTTGTGGATTAAATTGAACTTGAGAGCTGACGCTTGGCGCATTAAAAAATCGAGTTTGCTCAGTAGCTTGTACTTGAGTCGATGCCAAAATAGCCGTAACCATCGAAGCAACGGCCGTTACTTTAAATTGATACATTAATAATCCCCTGTTGTTATAATTTTAATTTGGTTAACATTCATAACCAAGAACAATGTACACTAATGATGTTAACCAAAGAAAGCCAAATGTAAACAAAGGTAAATGGAGAAATTTAAAAAATGTCAAATAACTTTAAATTACAGCTAGTTATAATTACAATCGCACTAATAAGTGGATGTAAAAAAAATGAAACACTAACTGATA
The DNA here is from genome assembly GCF_014163675.1 of Pseudoalteromonas sp. SR44-5. Classification (NCBI taxonomy): domain Bacteria; kingdom Pseudomonadati; phylum Pseudomonadota; class Gammaproteobacteria; order Alteromonadales; family Pseudoalteromonadaceae; genus Pseudoalteromonas; species Pseudoalteromonas sp. SR44-5. The sequence continues at coordinate 211,985 of NZ_JACJDT010000003.1, read as the reverse complement.
GTACCGAAAACAGCGTCAATACTAGCAATGAAAAAGCTCAAGAAGTAGCTTTAAATACTTCACAAAAACTAAAGAATGTAGAAACAACACTTTTAGTTAGCAATTCAATTAATAATAACGGGGAAAAGATTAGCTATAAAACGGATAAATTACTTAAAGGAACAACTGTCCATAATCACGCGACATCGGAGCAAGGAATTGTCACTGGAGCCGTGTTTATCACCTTGAAAAGCGACGATATTCCGCTAGCACTCAAAAGTACGTACAACACAAAAAAAATTACCAAGCACACCTATCAATTCCTAGTCGATAAAAATACCGACTTGAAATCAACAATAAGTGATTTAAAGCAATATACCGTTATTGATACTATTGAAATCGCAATTAATTATTCACCCATTGAGGAGCAGTTTTAATTACTCGACCACAAAGTCAAAATAGGTATTCGGGTAGGCTTGCGGCTGATAGGTAAAGTGCCACCACTCCATTGCGTAAGGCGAAAATCCAGCGGCCAGCATGATATTTTTTAACTTATATCTGTTTGCTTGTTGGTCTTGAGTAATACGCGGATCATCGGTATTTGAGATGGTATCGAACATATCAAACAATGAGCCCATATTTAATGCTTTGCCTTGACTATCAGTCAAAGTTAAATCAATTGTTGAACCACGGCTGTGGCCCGATTTAGCTGCGATATAATCACCGAGTAACTGATCTTTTCCTAAATTAGGGTAATACGCTGCTTTGGTTTTTGTGTCAGTTGCGTCGTTAACCCAACGCACAAAGTGGTCAACGGCTCGTTGTGGTCGATAACAATCATAAATTTTAAAATTATAACCTGCTTGCTCCGCCTGAGAATGTGCTTTTACCAGCGCTGCAGCTGCCGTTTTATGCAATAAGCATTTAGGTGCGTTATAACCTTCGATTGGTTTACCAACAAAGTTTTGCCCACTAAAATAGCGAATATCAAATAATGCGGTCGGTATTAACGTTGCAACATCAACAAACTCACTACGATAGCTTTGAGCTGGGTCGGAATATGTAGCGTTAGCGTCATGGGCAATTGCTGCACTGCTTAAAGCATACACTCCAAGCAGTGACATTAGTTTAAAACTGATATTTAACAACATTGTAGTAGCTTATAACATTAAAAACAGGCTATTAATATTGCATAGTTAAAAGCCATTGCCAATAAATTATTGCTGTTCGACAAACTCAGATTGGATAAACTGAGAATCAATAATACACCGATTACGACCCGTTTTTTTCGCTTTGTATAAAGCCTGATCCGCTTGTTTGAGTATCTCTTCAACACTCAATTGCATCAGTGGCCAGCCAGAAATACCTATTGATATGTTGATACTTCCTACTGGTTCGATGATTGTTTCTGATACACGCATACGTAATCGTTCCGCAAGTTGATAAGCTGATTTGGCGTTAATATTTGGTAATATAACAATAAACTCCTCTCCTCCCGTACGTGCAACAAAATCATTTTCACGGGTTACATCAACAATAATCGTAGCCAACGATTGCAAAACAATATCACCAATATCATGGCCAAACTCATCATTAACACGCTTAAAAAAATCAATATCGATAGCAAGCACAGTGAAAGGCGTTTGCTGTAAAGTTAATTGATCTAACATGAGCTCCAGGCTACGTCTGTTATGTAAGCCCGTAAGTGGATCTGTTTGTGCTTCATGCTGTAATAGACCAATCTGGTTTTGTAATAAGCCGACTCCTTTTAGCATAGCTAAACGCAGTTCAGAGCTTTCATAATACCAAGACCGCACTTGCCTTAACTGTTGCGAAGTTGACGGGTTATCAAGTGTTTTAGCCGTTTCTGCAAGTTGCCTTAACGGCTTTGAAATTAACCGAGCTAGCACCCAAATAAATATAAAGGTTGCCAACCCTACTGGCAGGGTTCGATATAAAACATTCATCATTAAATCGTCTAATGGCGCAAATGTAGCGTCTAATGGTCGTTGTGTGACAATGCCCCAAGAGGCACTTTTTAATGGTGCATAACCTGCCAGCATGACAATGTTTTGACTATTTTTTAACTGCCTAGTGCCACTTTCACCTCTTAGCACCGCTTCGATCACTGGATTGCCAAAAACTTGTTCACCAATCCGAGCAACATCAGGGTGATAAAGTAAGCGCCTATTCTTATCAACAACATAAGTATAAGAACCGTCTTTATAAAAATGTAGTTGTAGCAAATCATGTAAAATCCCTTTTTGCTTTAAATACAAGGTCCCTCCTATATAACCAAGGTATTCATCTTGAGAGTTAAATATCGGATGCGAAATAAATATTATGAGATTCCCTGCCGCAGAAATATAAGGCTCACTGATCATTGGCTTTTTATTCGCTAACGCTTGTTTTGCGCCATCACTTTCTAATAGCTGTCCTTTGAGCTTTAGACTCAATGGCGAGAGCCCCAAAACTACGCCATCTTTGTCAACGACAACCGTTGAGTTAAAGCTATCAGTTTGCAACCGAAGTCGCTGCGTTTCTTGTGCAAGAGTGTTTGCATCATTAAATTGGATAGCAAGGATTTTTGCTGAATAAGCGAGTTGCTGCTGAGCAGCCAATAAAAAACGGTCAGTGGCAGAGACAAGTTTAGCGGCATACGCATTATGGTTTTTTAAGGTTTGTGATTGTAGTTGCTGTTTTTGTACTTGGTAGCTGGAATAAAAGCCATTTAGAAAGGTGATCACAGTCACTGAAATAGCTAAAAACAAGATTAACTTTTTTAAATCAAGGTTGATATTCTTAAGGCTTCGCAAAATAGTTTTTCTCTATGCTGGCCTTGTATTTCCTTGGCGGTTATGTAAACAACCCATACTAGCAAGTTACTCTCACAACCGACAACTCAATCCGCTCTAAACTTGATTTAGCGCAAATTAACAGTGTATTTATTAACATTTACTTGTTCTAATCGCTGGCGCTAAGCGATTGCTGTTTCCCCATAGAAAAATCAATTTATCTGTTTGCGCTTTTAACAAAATAAGCGAAGAAAATTTACCTTGCGCGAAATGAATAAATTATTATAATTAAAAAACAAAAAAATAAATAAAAGAACATTATGGTTAAACATCACTGCCAGAATATATTGTCACAATTACCCAGTCATCGTTTGCTCGCCTTAGATGTACTGCGAGGGCTCACTATCACTGCGATGATTCTAGTCAATAACCCAGGGAATTGGTTATATACCCACTGATTTAATTTTCCCATTTTTTATTTTTAGTGTTGGGATGTCGATCACACTATCGGTTAATGCAATCCAGGCAAAAGGAATTATCAGGAATATTTGCGGATACTATATAAGCACTGAAAAAAACCTTGGCAAACAAGTCAGAATATTTACCCTAGTGGCTATTACAAGCATTGTTTGCGGGTGCTTACTTTCACTTTTAATACCAATAAACAAAGCACTATGGACACCAAGCTATGTAATAATCAGCTCAGGACTAGCGATGTTATGCTATGCACTGTGTAGCTATATTCTCGATATTCGTAAAGTTCGCTTGTGGAGTGCGCCGTTTTTAGTGTTTGGCGCTAACGCTATTTTGTTCTTTATGTTTGCTGGCATCGTAGCGCGTATTTTAATTATGATCCCAGTGGCTGATACAAGTTTAAAAGGTGCTATATTTAATCAAGTATTACAACCGCTATTTGGTAATTATTTAGGCTCTTTTAGCTATTCGTTGCTATTTTTACTCGCCTCTTATCTAGTGATGTATGCGTGCTATAAACGCGGGATTTTTTGGAAAGTATAATGTCTAAGCCTCATCAAGAGGCTGCTTGACTCACTTTATCTAATAAATACAGCACAGATTGGTAGTTAATACCACTGTGCTGAGTTAAGCCAATTTCACAACTGCGGCTATTAGAAATACCGCTACTGCAATTTTGAGGCACTTGGTTACGCAGCGTTTTTAATGCATTAGCATTTAGCTCTGGCAAGTTAAAGCCCTTATCGCCGGCAAAGCCACAACATTCAATATCAGCTGGAATAATCACTTCGTTACTGCATGCTTTAGCTACGGCAACAAGTTGTTGTTCACTGCCACGGCGTTTGCTACTACAGGTAACATGTAACATAACCGGCTCGGGTTGGGCTGTGATGGTCAGCTTAGGCAATAAATATTGATAAGCAAACTCAGCGCTTTCGAGTACTGTTAAACCGCGCTGTTGCGCTGCTTCATTGCTTGTTAATGCACATGGACTGGCGTCAAAAATAATCGGGTAACGACCATTTTCAGACACCTGCTGCGCGATATCGAGTAACTGCTCAGCTTTACTTTTTGCCTGTTCAGGTAAACCTTTACTCGCAAAGGGCATGCCACAACATAGCTCATTAATTTGCATCGGCAGTAACAGTTCAATTCCCGCTTTAGTCGCGAGGCTATGCATAACTTGCATAATTGAGCGGCGATCATCCGCTTGCTCATCGGCTGCAAACACCCTGCTGGCACAACTGGGAAGATAAACCACTTTATCAGGCTGTTGTGCCTGTACTATGCTGTGATTAATTGGCTGCTCCCCCCTTGGCCACGCTGAATAATAAAGTGGGGTGCCAATCAGCTTATTAGTAGGTTTGGTTAAAGTACGCAGTGCCTGTGCACCAATGATGTTTCGCACCATCGCCATACTGGTTAAACCAAAGCGTGCTGTATTTGCTAATACCGCAAAATGTTTGACCGCAAAACTGGCTATGCGCGGCGCCATTTTTGCATTGAGTTGCTTTTTTGCCCTCAGGGATTTTATAAATTCACCGGTGTTAATACCGACGGGGCATTTCATGCCACACAGCCCGGTTGCTGCACAGCTATCAATACCTAAATATTGAAAATCTTTTTCGATACTGCTGAGCTGACGATTAATGTGCTGTTTTTCGCTAATATCACCAGTGTTACTAAGTTGATTAACCAATTCAGTGCGACGTCGCCACAGCGTAATACGTTGGCGCGGCGTTAAGGTGAGTCCTTTTGATGGGCATACGGTTTCGCAAAAACCACACTCAATACATTTGTCGATTATATCGTCGCTGCTAGGCATGGTTTTTAAATGCTGAATATGGCAGTTTTCATCGGTATTGATGATCACTCCTGGGTTTAAAATGTGGTCTTTATCAAACAATTGTTTAATACGTTGCATCACAGCAAAGCCATCAGTGCCCCATTCAGTTGCCACAAACGGCGCCATATTTCGCCCAGTACCATGCTCAGCTTTTAATGAGCCATTAAGTTCAACCGCCACCAGTTGCGACACGTCCCGCATAAATTGCTCATAACGCGCTACTTGCGCTGGTGTATCGAACGCTTGGGTAAATACAAAATGCAAATTACCCGCTAAGGCATGGCCAAAAATAATCGCTTCATCGTAACTGTATTTATCAAATAATTGATGCAGAGCTTTAACACCCTGAGCTAATACATCCAGCTCAAAAGCCACGTCTTCAATGATCACAGTGGTGCCATTTTCGCGCACTGCACCGACTGCCGGGAACGTACCTTTACGAATATTCCATAATGATGCATTGCGCTTAGCATCTGTTGAAAACGCCATAATCGCTAATTGATGGGCGCTAAAATGTGCGACAAGCTGATCCACTTGTTGTTGTAAATTAACTAATTGTGTTGCGTCTTCTGCACGTACTTCGATTAATAATGCTGCACTATCTGCTGGGTAGTTATGAACATCTTTAGGCATGATGTCATGATGCGCGACGCACAGGAGCGAGCGCTTATCCAATAACTCAACCGCCGCTACATCAAGCGTTGCTAGCTGCTTTACTAATTCACAGACTTGGCTTATGTCATCAAAAATAATAAACGCTGAGCTTTTATGAGCATGATCAATCACCGTGTGGTAAGTAATATCAGCAATAAACCCCAGCGTACCTTCAGAGCCAATCATTAAATGCTTAATGATCTCAATCGGATCAGTGTAATCAATTAGCGCGTTTAAACCATAACCCGTGGTATTTTTTAAGCGGTATTTATGAGCGATACGCTGTGCCAACTCAGGATTATTTGTAACCTGCTGGGCAAGCGCAGTGATATCGTTAATAAACGGTTGATGGCTATGTAAAAATTTAGAACGGCTTTGCTCACTGCGTGTATCAAGCACTGTACCGTCAGCGAAGATTAAGGTCATGTCCTTTACTGTATGGTAACTATTTTGTGCCACGCCACAGCACATACCTGATGAATTGTTGGCTGCCATGCCAGCGATTTTACAACTATTGATTGAAGCGGGATCAGGGCCAATTTTACGGCCAAAAGGCGCAAGTACGGCATTGGCACGAGCACCAATAATAGCTGGCTCTAACCGAATGGCAGCGCCGTTATCTTCAATTTGATAACCAGACCAGCAATCACTAAGCAGCACTAATACAGAATCTGTAATTGCTTGGCCTGATAGGCTAGTACCGGCGGCACGAAAAGTAATGGCAACTTTATATGTTGCAGCGGCACTGATGACCTGTTGCGCTTGTTGCTGATCAGCAACCAGTACTATTAATTGCGGCACTAAACGATAAAAGCTGGCATCAGTGCCAAAAGCATAGCGCCTAGGGTAATCTTCAATAAACGCCGAGGCAGGCAGCTTATCACTGAGTTGTTGTTGAAATAGTGTCAGTGCTGTTGCCATTATTTGCCCCTTTGCGTTCTGTTAATTTACTCGCTTGGCGACCCACCAAGCATTATGGAATATATTATTACTTGAAATAAGAGCGAATTACCATTAATAAAAGCTCGTCTAATATTATTTTTTTTCATCTAAATAACTATTAACTCTTAATATTTATGTAATGATCAGGCAAGCATGTGATTCGTCGGTGGTTTTTGCAGTTCTGCAAAAAAAACGTTAATGTGACAAAAATATGTTGTATTTTAATCCAAAATGGCATTACCATCAGGAATAAAATATTCATAAATAAAATAAGCAATTCAGCTTTGGAGCCTACTGTGTTAAATAAGTTTGCCATATCATCAATTCTCTTTGGACTAGGGTGTTTATTACCAATGAAATCGACCTTTGCAGCGACCAATTTAACCCTTGAGCAACAGCTTGGCCAAAAGCTGATGCTCGATTTTCGTTATTATTGTGAGCAAGACAGCGAGAACACACCTGAGCAAAAATGCCGTAATGCAGTCACTGAATTACCTGCAGATTTAGCCAAGGTGATCACTAAACATAATATTGGTGGGGTGATCTTATTTGCTGAAAATATCGATAATATTGCGCAAATTGTTAAATTAAATAATGCTATGCAACAAGCTGCGGCAAAGTCGAGCTTAGGCGCACCATTATTTATTTCAATTGACCAAGAAGGCGGACGTGTTGCACGTATTCCTCGTGATATTGCCACTTCATTTACTGGTAATATGTCGATTGGCGCAAGTTATGCGGTTCACGGCACCAAGTTTGCTACACAATCTGCACAAGTGATTGCTGATGAATTAAAAGCCATTGGTGTGAATGTTAACTATGCACCAACTGTTGATGTAAACATGAACCCTGATAACCCGGTTATTAATGTGCGCTCATACGGTGAAGATCCAACACTTGTGAGTATTTTAGGTGGCGCACAAGTTGCTGGCTTTGAAGGTAATGGCGTAATTACCTCACTGAAACACTTTCCAGGCCATGGTGATACAAACGTTGATAGCCACACTGGCTTGCCAAAAGTAATGCACGATAAAGAAACTATCTGGGAAAAAGATTTACCTCCGTTTCAAACTATTATTAAAAAGCAAAACCCTGGCATGATCATGACTGCGCATATTCAGTACCCAGCACTGGATAGCAGCACATTTGTTAGTAAAGATGGCAAAACCATGATCAAACCTGCGACGATGTCGCATAAAATCATCAGCGAATTATTACGCGATGAAATGGGCTATCAAGGTGTAGTGATCACCGATGCGCTAGATATGGCTGGTATTAGCCACTTTTTCGAACCAATTGAAGCCGTTGTAAATACCTTTGCTGCCGGGGTTGATATTGCTTTGATGCCAATTGAAATTCGTAGTCCAAAAGATTTAGTCGTATTAGATAAACTGATCAGCCGCTTAGTGAGCGAAGTTGAAAAAGGTAATTTACAAGCCGACGAAGTCGCTATCTCTGCTCAACGCATCATCAATTTAAAAAGTAAATTTAAACTGACCACAGAGCTTGACGAATCGTTAGCAATGCAAAAAGCACAACTTATTCTCGGTGATGATAATCATCGCAAAGTCGAAGCAGAGCTGGCTCTTGCCGCCATTACCCAAGTTAAAAATGACCAGCACACTTTACCGATTAAACTGACGACAAATAGTAAAGTACATATCATCATGCCTGATACCCGCAAGTGTTTGGCGCTACAACAGGCAATTACAGAAAATACTCAACAACCACTTGCATTTAGCTGCACCAGTTTACAAGGCTTTGAGCCCACAGCGACGTTAAAAGCAATCAATGAAGCGGATATCATCATTGCAGGCAATGCATCACCAAACCAAAGCGCGGTAGAAATTGGCGGCATGGATGACCTTGCTGATAACCCTGCATTTGCAATTGCAAAATCGGCGCAAGGTCCGGCACTTGAAAAACTGCTTCAGCAAGCGCAACAAGCTGATAAGAAAACCGTTTTTGTTAGTTTACGAGCACCATACGATATTGCCACATTTGGCCAATATGCGGATGCAATTTTAGCAACTTATGCGTATAACATAGATGTAGATAATGATGTTAAAGTAGCAGGGCCAGCTTTTACTGCTCTTGCAAAAGTACTAGTTGGTAAAAAGCCAGCGCAAGGTACTTTGCCTGTTACCGTCAGTGGCATTAACAACAACTAAAAGTTTACGAGGATACTATGCAACATAACGCATCACTTACTACGCCTTACGCTATTCGTAATATGATCAGGAATGAAGATTATACCGGTAGTACATCGGGCTTTGTTCCCGGCTTTGTACAGGCTAATTTAGTGATTTTGCCCCAGCGCTATGCGTTTGATTTTTTACAATTTTGCCAAGCAAACAAAAAAGCGTGCCCAATTGTAGCAAGTAGCCGCACGCCTGGAGCTACCAGCATTCCAAATGTTGCGCATGATTTAGATATTAGGACTGACATACCTCGCTATCGTATTTTTAAAAATGGCCAATTGATTGAAGAAGTAACGAATATCAAAGAGCAATGGCGCGACGACTTGGTCACTTTTTTAATTGGTTGCTCGTTTTCATTTGAAGAGTCGTTAAAGTTGGCGGGCCTAGAAATACGTAATATTACGGAAAATAAAAATGTACCTATGTACATGACTAATATTCCTTGCGAAAGCGCCGGTATATTTCATGCTAACATGGTCGTTAGTATGCGACCGATGAAGCCGGCAGATGCGATTCGGGCAATCCAAATATGTAGCCGCTTTCCAGATGTGCATGGAGCGCCAGTTCACTTTGGGGATCCAGCTGCAATAGGTATTAAAGATATTAATCGCCCTAACTTTGGTGAATCTGTCACCATTAAAGACGGTGAAGTACCGGTATTTTGGGCCTGTGGTGTCACGCCGCAAGTAGCCATAGCTAATGCTGCGCCTGATTTTTGCATTACACATAGCCCAGGTCATATGCTGATCACCGACATTCAAAACGCCCATATCTCGGCTTTTTAAACGGGAATAATGATGAAGCTCAATTGTGATTTAGGGGAAAGCTTTGGTGCATGGCAAATGGGCCTTGATGAAGAGGTAATGCCGCATATTGATATGGCTAATATTGCTTGTGGTTTTCATGGCGGTGATAGTGATGTTCTAGCACGCACCCTGATGCTTGCTAAACAACATGATGTCATTATAGGCGCGCACCCCAGCTATCCTGATAAACAGGGCTTTGGGCGTCGCTCCATGGCATTAACACCACAAGAGCTAAGCAATTGCCTGCATTATCAAATAGCCGCAATTGAAGGTATGGCAAGAGTACAAGGCCTCACTTTAGAGTATGTGAAGCCACATGGCGCGTTATATAACGATATGATGGCCGATAAAACAATTTTGACCACGGTGATGCAAGCTGTTGCCAGTTACCCGAGCCCTTTAAAACTAATGCTTCTCGCCACTGCGAAAGCAGAGCAACATCAACAACTTGCTCAACAATATCACCTTGAATTAATTTTAGAAGCATTTGCTGATCGCCAATATACCGATGACGGTCAATTAGTATCACGGAAAATTGCTGGTAGTGTGCATGATAAACCTGCGCTAATAGCGCAAGTTAAACAGTTACTCGCCACCGGCTGCGTAACCACACAATCGGGCAACCAACTGCCTTTACACGCCGACAGTTTATGTGTGCATGGCGATAACGCAGCAGGCATTGCCCTAATTCAAGAGATCAAAGCGTTATGCCACACTCGTTAAGTGATGAACAATTAAGTCAAGCAATCGAAACCATGATGGTAGAACAAAACCTACGTGGTATGCAAAATCTCTATGCCTATCAACAGACAGGGACTTATCTGCGCGCTGCAAAGTCGTTATTTGATGCCAAAAGTACGGTACTCATTGGTACCGGTTTTGCCGTCAAGCAAACCTTTGAAACCGATGGCCCTGTTGGCGCCATTGCTTTATACAATGCTTTAATTACGCTAGGTAAAAATCCTATTTTAGTCTGTGGAAACCCCCTTTACAGTGCACTGAAAAATGAATTTAACTGTTTTGAATTGCCACTGAATAATTTTACTGATGCAATGGCTTTTAGCAAAGCTGCGCTGGCTGAATTAAAGCCAGATTGCGTATTGTCTATCGAGCGCCCCGGGCTGTGTCACGGCAATAAATATTACAATATGCGTGGTATTGATATTTCGGCTGATTGTGGTTGTTTTGATTTTTTTGTCAGCCAAGCCTCCTGCCCAACGGTAGCTATTGGTGATGGCGGTAACGAAATAGGGATGGGCAATTTATCACAATATATGACTGAGCTGAGCATTATGCCGTGCCTTACTTGCTGCGATGAACTGCTGTTAGCGGATGTATCAAACTGGGCAGCTTACGGCATTATTGCGTTTTTAAGCCGCTGGCATAGCCAAGACTTACTCGCAGAAGTCGATACTTTAGCAATCCTGCAATATTTGAGTGAACGTGGCAGTGTAGATGGCGTTACTCACAAAAACGAATTAACCGAAGATGGCTTACATGCTATGCATGGCCAACAACTCATCGCAAGACTACGTCAGCTTAGCGATGTTGCCAATCAGAATGAGGATTTATAATGAGTACGGTGTATTTAAACGGCGACTATATGAACGCAGAGCACGCAAAAATATCGCCAATGGACAGAGGCTTTTTATTTGGCGATGGTATTTACGAAGTGATCCCTGCCTATAATGGCAACATGCTTGGCTTTGCAGCGCATATTGAACGCATGAAAAATGGTTTAAATGAACTGGAAATTGTACTCGATTATACAGCTGATACATGGCGTGAAATCTGCCAGCAGCTGTGTGAGAAAAATCACGGTGAAAACCTTGGTATTTATTTGCACGTTAGCCGTGGCGCTGATACTAAGCGTGCTCATGCCTACCCGAGTGGTATTACGCCAACGGTATTTGCCTACGCCTTTGAAATTCCAGCACAACCCGTTAGTGATATCGACAACGCCACGACTTATACTGTATCCGTTGAGCAAGATAAGCGCTGGCAGCGTTGCCACATCAAGTCAACCGCATTACTCGGCAACGTGATTCATTACCAGCATGGTGCGGCGGCTGGCAATAAAGAAACCATTTTATACAATCGCTTAGATGAGCTTACCGAAGCAAGCTCAAGTAATGTGTTTATTGTTAAAGATGGCGTGATCAGCACCCCCCCATTGGATAACCAAATTTTACCGGGTATCACTCGCTGGTTAATTTTAACGATATTACACAGCCACAGTGACTTTAAAGTTCAAGAACGTATTATTACTAAGCAGGAACTATTTGCAGCCGATGAAGTATGGATCACCAGTGCCACAAAAGAAGTTGGCCCAGTGGTAAAACTCAACGGTCAACTGGTCGCTGATGGCAAACCAGGGAAAATATGGCAACAAGTACAGAGCTTATTTACTGAACATAAGTTTGATTATTAATAGCGCTAAGTGGTAATTATAAAAGCCGGGTTTGTTAAGTAAACACGGCTTTTAAAATCCAATTAAATTTTCGCTTACTTAGACTGATACGGCCAAACTTCTAGTACTCCATCACTGCTTTCGCTGACAATTGTTTTATTTTCTTTATCATACGCTACAGCTAAAACTGAGCCACGAATGCGCAGTTGTGTCGCTTTATACTCAGCCAATAATGTACCATCTTTTACACGCCATAATTGTATCGTGCTTTTCGGTGAGCCGGTAAAAAACCTTTTATCATCATTTACAAACCGCGAGTGGTTAAACTCTATAAAATTAGTAAATATATTTAGCTCAGCTTTTTTAATACCGGTGTTTAAATCAAGAAATATACGATCATCAACAGAATCTATCGCAAAACCTAAACTTGCATTTTCGTTTATACTGACATGATTAACACGAGTCGCTAATTTGAACTCTTTTAAAATAGTGCCATCTTTCGTTGACCATAAATAACTAAACTTATCGCTTGAACCGCTTAATGCTGTTTGTCCATCTGCAGATAGTGCTACAGAATTAATATCAAGGCGATGAACTTGAAATAGCGTATTTTGCTTCGTTAGAGAGTTGATCACATCAGCTTCACAGCTACGATAGCCTACCACTATTAACTGACCGTTTGCTGATATTGCAATATCACGAGCAATGTTTTTCCCTGTTGACCAACTACCCAGTAGTTGACCATTTGCAACTGAAAATAATATTAATGCTAAAATAAATATGTTAGTAAATCTCTTAACCAAAGCTCAGCTTAAATAGTCATAGCCTTTACTTTATTTATGAAGTTATTAGTGTATTATCAAAGCCTTACTAATGGCACTAAACAAAACAGCAAAATGTTATGGATTTTTCTCTTTATACTAAACTGAGCCCACAACTTAGTCATAATAGTTATTGTTGTGAGTTTGACAGTAGCAGTTTTATTGACAGTGACTTTTTAAATTATCAGATTGTGTTACCGCAACAACTACAAAAGGCTGTTGTTAAACGAAGAGCTGAATACCTCGCCGGCCGTTTTTGCGCAAAACAGGTGTTAACCGCCCTCAATATCCCCTGTTTTGATATTATCTCAGGCCCCGATCGCGCGCCCATATGGCCTAAAAACATTATTGGTAGCATTACCCACACGCAAGGGATCGCAATGGCCATGGCATGTCAGCACACTGATATCACTGGAATTGGTATTGATATAGAGCAACTAATGAGTGCCAAACAAGAGCTAGAGCTACAAAAGCAAATTTTGCATCCTGATGAATATCCACTTTTTAGGCGATTGGCTGGGCAGCTTTCACATCCATTAACCGTCATTTTTTCAGCAAAAGAAAGTATTTTTAAAGCACTATATCCAAGCGTAAAGCAATTTTTTGGTTTTGAAGCTGCACAGCTAATTGCTTTTAATCAGCAACAATTGCAGTTTAAAATTACTAAATCGCTCGCAGAGCAAGTGCCTCAAGACACTTACGTAACCGTTTTCTATCAATGTAATAAAAGTGTAGTACTCACCGAGTGTGAATTTACTATCGCAGCTCAACCACTCAAAAATACTAATGTCGGCAAGTAGCCACTAATAATCAATCAGGTATTCATCGCATGATGGTGTACCTTTGGGTTTTGTTATTCTATAACGGTTAGGTGCGATAATTAATAACAAGGAATTAAAATGAAATTGATTGCCCCCGCAGCCCTCCTAACCTCGCTGTGTTTTTCAGTATTAGCCAATGATAACCTGCAAACTTTTCAACTAGAAAATGTATTCGACCTTGAATATGCCAATCAAATTGAAATGACTAACGACGGTAAAACCGTCTACTTTGTTCGAAATCGGATGGACATTAAATCAGATAGTAAAGTTAGTAATATTTGGTCTGTCGACAGTAGTTCAAAGCAATTACAACCGCTTACATCGGGTGTACATATGGATTACTCCCCTGTCTTGTCGCCAGACCAATCACGTTTAGCGTTTATTTCAACTCGTGATGGCAGTAGCCAAATTTATGTAAAATGGCTAAAAACAGGCGCTGTTGCAAAAATTAGTAATCTTACTCAAAGCCCTGCAAGTTTGCAGTGGTCACCTAATGGTCGGCAATTACTGTTTAGCCAATTTGTACCGAGTAAAGTTAGTTCTCCTATTAACTTACCAGGCAAGCCTGAAGGTGCCAGCTGGGCAGAGCCTGCTAAATTTATTGATGACGTATATTATCGTGCCGATGGCGGCGGTTATACCAAGCCTGGTTTTCGTCATTTGTTTACTATTGATGCCAATGGCGGTAATGCCCGTCAGTTAACCTCTGGCGACTTTGATCATGGCGGGCCAGTTAGCTTTTCTGAAGATGGTAACAGCCTTTATTTTTCGGCTAATCGCCATGCTGACTTTAAACTCAAACCAACAAATTCTGAAATATATCAGCTGACATTAAATGATCTAAAAATAACAGCGCTTACCGACCGAGAAGGTCCTGATCAGCAACCGCAAATATCACCAGATGGGCGTTATCTTGCCTATACCGGTTATGATGATAAACGTACCAATTATGAAAATACCCAGCTATATATTCGCGATTTAAAATCGGGTGATACCACAAGTTTAACCGCTGATTTTGACCGCAGTGTCGAGCAAATTAAATGGGCTGATAATTCTAGAGGGCTTTATTTTAGTTACGCCAGTGAAGGCCAAACCGCACTCGCTTATCAACCACGTAGCGGCAAACGAAAAGTGATCACACAAAAAATAGGGAGTGTTTCATTCGGTCGCCCTTATTCTGGTGGTGACTTTGATATAAGCGACGATGGTGATGTGGCAATCACGCTTGCTGATACCCAACGTCCTGCTGATATAGCAATAGTTAAAAATGGTAAAACACAACGTTTAACAAAATTAAATGACGACGCGCTTGGTAATAAACAGCTGGCAAAAGTAGAAGAAATTTGGCTCAAATCAAGTTATGACGACTTACCAATTCAAGGTTGGGTCGCCTACCCTCCTGGGTTTGATAGTAGTAAAAAATATCCCCTTATTTTAGAAATACACGGCGGCCCTGTCGCTAACTACGGTCCACACTTTAGCGCTGAAATACAATTATTTGCCGCTAAAGGTAATGTGGTTTTATATATGAACCCGCGTGGTAGTGATTCATATGGGAAGCAGTTCGCGCAAACTATTCATCACAATTATCCTAGTAACGATTTTGATGACTTAATGACTGGCGTTGATGCGCTTATTGGCAAAGGTTTTATTGATCAGTCAAAACTGTTTGTAACCGGTGGCTCAGGTGGCGGTGTACTTACGGCGTGGATTGTAGGCCATACCGACAGATTTGCCGCCGCTGTTGTTGCCAAGCCGGTGATCAATTGGATCAGCTTTGTACTAACTGCTGACTTCTACCCATTCTTTGCCGATTACTGGTTCCCAGGTAAGCCATGGGATCATATTGAGCATTATATGAAGCGCTCGCCAATTAGCTATGTTGGTAATGTTAAAACACCAACCATGCTACTCACTGGTGAAGCGGATTACCGCACTCCTATTTCTGAGACCGAGCAATTTTATCAAGCATTAAAGCTACAAGGAGTTGATACAGCAATGGTACGTATTCCTGATGCATCACATGGCATAACAAAACGGCCGTCAAACTTGATGGCTAAAGTCGCTTATATTCAATGGTGGTTTGATAAACATAGTAAATAGAAATTAGTTAGCGGCGAGAGTAAAGTTAACAAGTTGCAAGTGTGAAGCTAGAAACCGTAGCTTGGTCCTTAGCAACTTTTACTCTCGCTAATTTGTCACTAGTCAAATCCCCTGTAAACCCCCTTTACAAAAAGTGAGTGCTCATTCACATATTCTAAAGTTTACACAAATATCGGACTTTGTAAAAAATCGAGTTAGTAAAATTTCGGTTTATGACATTTTTTGGTCATTGAGTTAGTAAAAAATCGGTTTGAGTCACTGTTTATGGCGTTTAAGTTGGTAAAAAAGTGGTTTGTAGTCGGTTAGAGTTGGTAAAAAATCGGTTTATATTTTCTGATTAATGGCTAATAACGGCCATTTTTATCAAAATCCCCCCTTTCCAAAGAGCTAAAAGCTGATTAAATCGCTAAATTGATAAGAAATACCGCAAAAAAATTTACTTGATAAAAATCTGATCCAAAAATTGAAAGTAAATCTGATGCTAGTTAAATACTGATCCAAGCCTTAGTTAAAATCTGATCTGAGCGGTAAAGTTAGCAGGTGTAAAGCTGTATATCCGGTGTAATTGCTAGCATCAAAAAAAGGGCCTTGCGGCCCTTTGTAACATTGTTGAGTTGGACTGTTATGTTAGAACTGGTTCATAGTGTTTGCTTCACCGCCAGCTTTAAGCGCATTTTCACCTGAGAAGTACTCTTTATGGGTATCTCCCATGTTAGAACCTGCTAAGTCTTGATGCTTAACGGATGCTTGTTCGCGGCGAATTTCTTGACGCTGCACATCACGTACATAAGCCAGCATACCTAAGTCACCAAAGTAGCCTTCTGACAGAATATCAGTGCTCAATGCAGCCGTGTGATAGGTCGGTAGCGTAATTAAGTGGTGGAAAATACCAGCTTCGCGCGCGCCATCGCGTTGGAAGTTTTGTACTAACTCATCTGCTGCGACTGCAAGTTCAGTTGCATCCATCTCTGGTGCCATTAGTGCCTTATTATCATCAATACTTGGATAAGCAGATAGATCTTTACCTTCGTCTAACCACTGTTGATAAACTTGCTCGCGGAATTTCAATGTCCAGTTGAAAGAAGGTGAATTGTTATAAACCAGTTTAGCGTCAGGAACTTGCTCTTTAACCCGATTAACCAGTTCAGCAATTTGTTTTACATGTGGTTTTTCAGTTTCAATCCACAATAAATCAGCACCCGATTGCAAGCTGGTAATACAATCTAGTACAACACGGTCTTTTTCTGTGCCTTCGCGGAATTGGTATAAACCATTATCAAGGCGAGTCGGCTTACATAATTGGCCGTTCAGCTTCATTGCCGTATCACCTTCATTTAAATCTTCAACACCGTTAATTGGCGTGGTTTCTAAAAACGCATTGTACTGACTAGCAAGGTCGCCAGGTGTTTGTGATACCGGCACTTTTTGGGTCAAGCTAGCACCAAGTGAGTCAGTACGTGCGACAATAATACCGTTATCAATACCCAGTTCTAAAAAGGCATAACGCACGGCGTTAATTTTTGCTAAAAAGTCTTCGTGTGGCACAGTTACTTTACCTGCTTGGTGACCACATTGTTTCGCGTCTGAAACTTGGTTTTCGATTTGGATAGCACATGCCCCCGCTTCAATCATTTTTTTAGCGAGTAAGTAGGTTGCTTCTTCATTACCAAAACCAGCATCAATATCTGCGATGATCGGTACCACATGACTTTCAAAGTTATCTATTTTATCAAGTACCGCTTGTACATCACCACCAGTTGCTTTGGCGTTATCTAAGTCTTTAAATAAATGGTCAAGTTCACGAGCATCGGCTTGTTTTAGGAAAGTATAAATTTCTTCAATCAACGCCGGTACTGAGGTTTTTTCGTGCATACTTTGATCCGGTAGTGGGCCGAACTCAGAGCGCAACGCAGCAACCATCCAACCGCTTAGGTATACGTAGCTACGCTTAGTGGTTTTTTGGTGACGTTTAATCGCCATCATCATTTGTTGGGCAGTAAAACCATGCCAGCAACCAAGCGATTGTGTGTATTGGCTGGTATCAGCATCATATGCAGCCATATCTTCACGCATGATGTCAGCTGTAAACTGAGCGATGTCTAATCCCGTACGAAAACGATTTTGCAAACGCATACGACTTGCGTATTCAGGATTAATTGCTTGCCATGTTTTACCTTGTGCTTGACAAAGTGTAGCTAAAGTATCGGTTTCACGTTGATAAGTAGTCATAATAAAAAATCCTCTGAACGGGTTAAAACTAAATTTTATTTATATGGTTGTGTGAGAGGCTAAGAGTTAATGCTCTGTAGCGCTTAAATCAACATTAGGCCGATTTATTGGATTTAGTAAATTTATAGTTGTTATGCTGGCTATATATTTAGTGAATGGCTAAAAGAACACCTATTGCGTATTTTTAGGTTATGGTTAACAAAAGATTGCTCACATGCAGTCAATTGCACCGCGACTGTTTAAAAGGATATCGATTATGACACTCTCTCACAGCCAATTTGGATTAACCGTAGATAACCAATTAGCCGATTTTGTTAACCAGCAACTGCTACCCGGTACAGGTATTAGCGAACAACACTTTTGGCAAGGATTTGCTGAAATTATTGATGATCTTAGTCCGCTTAACCGTGCATTATTAGTCAAGCGTGAAGACCTACAACACCAAATTGATAGCTATCACCTAGCAAATAAACACTGGGATGCAGCGCAATACCAACAGTTTTTAACTGACATTGGTTATTTAGTCCCTGAGCCAGATAATTTTTGCATTGAGACAGAAAATGTTGAGCCTGAAATAGCCCGCACAGCTGGCCCTCAGCTGGTTGTGCCAGTAAGTAATGCACGCTTTGCACTTAATGCCGCTAACGCACGCTGGGGGTCGTTATACGATGCCTTATACGGCACTGATGTACTTAGCGAAGAAGATGGCGCTGAAAAAGGCAGCAACTATAATCCTGTTCGCGGTTTTAAAGTAATGGCCTACGCAAGGCAGTTTTTAGATAAAGCGTTACCACTTGAAAATGGCTCACATATTGAAAGTACTAATTATTCGGTAGTTAATGGGCAGCTCATCATCACCTTACGTGATAGCTCACAAACAGGCTTAAAACAACCAGCGCAACTTGTTGGTTTTCAAGGTGAAGCACAAAACCCCAGGGCAATTTTATTACTCAGTCATGGCCTCCATATAGAGCTACAAATAGATCATAATCATAGCATTGGTGCCGCCGACAAAGCGGGCTTAAAAGACGTCCTCCTCGAAGCTGCACTTACCACCATTATGGATTGTGAAGACTCCGTTGCCGCCGTTGACGGCGAAGATAAAGTGCAAGTTTATCAAAATTGGTTAGGCTTAATGAAAGGCACTCTCGCTGAGTCATTCACAAAAGATGGCAAAACGATTGAGCGTACACTCGCTAAAGACCGCAGTTATTCAGGTATTGATGGCAAACCGCTAAGTCTAAAAGGGCGTAGTATGATGTTTGTGCGTAATGTTGGCCATTTAATGACAAACCCTGCGATTCAAGATAGCCAAGGCCGCGACGTATTTGAAGGTATCATGGATGCAATGATCACGGTCACTGCCGCACTGCATGACTTAAATGGCAATAGCCCGGTAAAAAATTCAACTGCAGCCAGTATCAATATCGTCAAACCGAAAATGCATGGTCCTGAAGAAGTTGCTTTTACCAATACATTATTTAGTCGTATTGAACAGCTTTTACAGTTACCCAAAAACACCATCAAAATGGGCATTATGGATGAAGAGCGCCGTACATCGGTGAACTTAAAAGCCTGTATTAATGCTGCTAAACAACGTGTGGTATTTATCAATACTGGCTTTTTAGACCGTACAGGTGATGAAATTCATACCTCAATGCAAGCAGGTGTAGTATTACCAAAAGCAGCCATGAAACAACAACCTTGGATCAATGCTTATGAAGACAGAAATGTCGATATCGGTTTGCAAACCGGGTTAAGTGGTCGCGCACAAATAGGCAAAGGTATGTGGCCAATGCCCGATAAAATGGCGTTGATGATGGAGCAAAAAATTGCCCATCCGCAAGCAGGCGCTAATACTGCCTGGGTACCCTCCCCTACTGCAGCCACCTTACATGCTATGCACTATCATGACGTTGATGTGTTTGCCTGTCAAAAAGCGATTGCCCAGCGTCAACAAGCTAGTTTAACAGAACTATTAACTCCGCCTTTGATGGTTGATCCTAATAGTTTGAGCAAAGAAGATATTCAGGCAGAGCTGGATAACAATGCTCAAGGTATTTTAGGTTATGTAGTACGTTGGATTGATCAAGGTGTAGGCTGTTCTAAAGTGCCTGACATTAACCATATAGGATTAATGGAAGATAGGGCTACACTGCGTATTTCAAGCCAACATATGGCTAACTGGTTGCAGCATGGGGTATGCACGCAGGCACAAATAGAAACTACCATGGCGAAAATGGCAAAAGTAGTGGATGGCCAAAATGAAGGGGATCCGGCTTATGTTAATATGGCCGATTCAGTGCAAAGCTTAGCACAAAGTATTGCATATCAAGCTGCATTAGCCCTTGTATTAGAAGGAGTTAAACAACCCAGTGGTTATACTGAACCATTATTGCATGCGTTTCGTATAAAATATAAATCGCAACAATAGCTCCCCTTCGAGTTTGTTAGTGTCATATTGCCAGCCCTCGGGCTGGTTTTTTTTGCTTAAATTATCCTTTAACCATAACTTTGCTGAATAATCAGCATTCAGCAAAATAAGCCATCAACAACAAAAAAAGCACATTCCAGCAATGAAATGCGCTTTTGTATCTTCTCGAAACTACTAACTTGCTAACTTTCTAACTTCAGCCTAATTCACTACCGTGGCGTTATGATAAACGTTTTGTACGTCGTCACAATCTTCCAACATTGCAATAAATTTATCAAAATTAGCGATAACATCGGCATCAGTAATTTCTATATTCACTTGTGGCACGAAGGTGATTTCGTCAACTTCAAAAATAATACCTGCAAACGCCTCTTCTAATGCTGTTTTTGCTTTGTAATATTCGGTATGTGGAGCAAAAACCGATACTTTGCCATCTTCAACTTCTACATCGGTTACATCAACATCAGCCATCATTAAAGCTTCAAGTACCACTTCATCATCGTCACCACTAAAACCAAGTACAGCTAAATGATCAAACATATGTGCTACACAGCCTGGTGTACCTATTTTTGAGTCAGTTTTAGTAAACGGTAAGCGAACATCTTTAATAGTACGATTTGGGTTATCTGTTAAACAGTCAACAATCACCATACAGTTACCTGGGCCATAGCCTTCGTAACGGGCTGTTGCATAATCTTCACCAGCTCCGCCAGCAGCTTTCTCTATCGCTTTTTCGATGACATGTGCTGGTACTTGATCTCGCTTCGCGCGTTCGATTAAGCGTTTTAGCGACTGGTTTACTTCTGGATCAGGTTCACCATTTTTTGCTGCTACGTAAATTTCTTTACCGTACTTAGAATTAACTTTGGTTTTAGCATTGGCTGTTTTCGCCATGGAGCTTTTACGTACTTCAAATGCTCTGCCCATCTTATGCCTCTATTGGAAACTCGATATTGGCAACATTTTAACAATTTGCGCAGTATTGAGCTAGTGATTAAATGACTGCAAAATCACAATTATGACATTTCGCTTAACAGTACTTACGCTTATAAAAGTTAAACAACACGCTATTTAACATAACACTAAAATTCTACTTAAACTGAAGCATTTATAAGTCGAGATTGTCGTGTTTGCCCTAAATTATTTATTAACTTAGGCAATTCAGAAAAATGGTGCAGAATATAATCAGCTTGTTCTGCATATGCAGGAACATCACTCGGTGCATATAAACAAGCACGCATATTGGCATTATGTGCAGCCTGGATATCATAAAGATAATCACCAACATAAAGTATATGTTGCTGATCTATTCCCCATAACGTTGCAATTGCATTCAAAGCACTCGGATCTGGCTTAGGGGGGGCATCACTACGCGTGAGTACAGTTTGAATTGGCAACGGATTATTTTTTAATTTCAGCGCAGTAGCGCGGTCGTAATTACGTGTCACGATTGCCATTGGTATTGCTTGCTCTTTTAAACGCGCGATAGCTTGCGCTACACCGGGTAACAACGTTGCATGTTGAGCATCAATAAGCTCATGCTGATGGACAATATTCATTGCTTCCTCACGCATGTAAGGAGACGGAAGGCCATCAATAAAACTAAGTAGATCATGCTCGTCAGGGCAACCGACTTGAGCTTTGATAAGAGTAAAATCAAGTTCAGATGATACTAAGGTGCCATCTAAATCAAAAATAACCCCAGCTACTGTACTTTGATACGTATTCATACCACTCCTTGTATATGATTTGATTTTCATCCAAATTACTTACTTTAAGATAGTTTACGCAATTAGATATGAAAAGGAACATATTCGTATTTAATATAAAAATTAATAAAAAACGCGCACAAAACTACTGTGCGCGTCGGTTGGGGGACTTTTAAATTTGCCTACTTTGTTTGGTCTACCGCTGTATTAGCTGGTTCAAAGCGCGCTTCTAGCCAAGTGTCATCTTGGGTAAAGTGCAGTGTTTTCACTTTGCCTTTACCTTCAACATTAACCATATTCACTTGCGCAGGCCATAAATCGCGCAGCGCGCCGTGACTCATACGGATACCTTTAATATCCTTTGGGATCGGTGCTTCTTGATAAACCCAAAAAAACTTACCATCAACTTGCGCACCCACTTCCTTCAGCACTAGCGGCTCACCATCGAGTGTTTGTAAAGCAACATGTGATTCGATGTAATCTACAAAGCGTTGTTGATCTTCTTTATTACTAATAATATCTGCACCACCGGCAAATAAATGCTCCACAGCATGCTCGGTATCATGTAAATAAAAACGATGCATTAGCTCAATATTACTAGTACGTTTATTAAATAAAACTGTAGTTACTGATGCTTTAAGTTGATGCGCCATCGCTGGCATAGCAACTATAAAAGCAAGAATAATAAGCATAAAACGCATTATTCTTGCTCCTTATCGCTGTCTTTTTCGTCACCTGTTTTTAGCTCAGTTTTAATATCGTGCATGATATCGCGGCTGACTTTGGCTTTACTTTGCTCTTTTTTATACACTTCAATACGTGAAGGGATAATACGACGAGGGTAGTTATTATTTTCAACATCTACGTCTGCAGTTTCCCAACGAGGATCAACCGTTACTGATACCAAAGGCTTGTTCTTATCAGTAATAATAAGTTTTTGCACATGTTTGTGGTTGCGACGCCAGATTTCGGCAGGGATCATACGATCTTCTTTAGTACCATCTTCATAGCTAAGCTCAAGTAAAATTGGCATTACTAGGCCGCCTAAATTCGAAAATTCAAGCACGTAATAGTTTTTATCTTCTGCAACTGCGCGATCGAGTACTTTACGCTCCCATGGCTCTAAGCCTTTTAAGAATTTATTATACGAGTTGCGCTCTTTGTTAGTAACAGTGAAGCGGTCGTTTTCATCGTAGAAATCAGTTACGTCGGAGTTTTCTTCAACCCATAGCTTTTTAGCTTCAGCCTTATTACGTTCCACAAATAGTGGCATAGGTTTAGCCGCTTCAATATCACGTAGGCGATTAAAATCTATATCAGGGTTTTTAGTATCTAAACGTAATTGATAGACTTTATCGAGCGAGATATCAACATGATCAGTGCTATAGAACCAGCCACGCCAGAACCAATCTAAATCAACACCTGATGCTTCTTCCATGGTACGGAAAAAATCAGCAGGGGTAGGGCGCTTGTACTTCCAACGCTGGGCGTACTCTTTAAACGCAAAATCAAACAACTCACGGCCTAAAATCACTTCACGCAAAATATTCAGTGCGGCCGCAGGTTTGGTATAAGCATTAGGCCCTAAACGCAGCACGCTGTCTGACTGAGTCATTACCGGCACTTGATTTTCAGACTTCATGTAGGCAACAACGTCACGTGGTTCAACCCCCCATGGAATAGTTGGATCCCATTCACGCCCAGCAACACCATCTAAAAAGCTGTTTAAACCTTCATCCATCCAAGTCCATTGGCGCTCATCAGAGTTCACCACCATAGGAAAATAAATATGACCAACCTCGTGGATCACCACGCCAATTAAAAAGCGCTTTTCAGCTTGTGAATAAGTACGCGAACCGTCATCCTGTAACTCAGTTCGAGGGCCATTAAATGTGATCATTGGATATTCCATACCGCCTACTGGACCATTGACTGACTGCGCAACAGGGTATGGATAATCAAATGAAAAGCGTGAATAAACTTCCATTGTATGTACGATTGCTTCGGTCGAATACTTCTTCCATAGATCGCCACCTTCTTTGGGGAAAAATGACATAGCCATCACTAATGGCTGATCATTACCGCCTTGTTGATAACCTTTTGCATCCCACATAAATTTACGCGACGACGCCCATGCAAAGTCACGCACATTTTCAGCTTTAAAGTGCCATGTTTTGGTCTTGTCTGTGCCTTCTTTTTCATTTTCTAAGGCTTCATCTTCAGTAACGATAAATACTGGGCGCTTTGTATTTTTGGCTTGTTCTAAACGGTTTCGCTGAGTACGGGTCAGCACGCTACTAGCATTATCAAGCTTACCCGTTGCAGAGACGATATGATCGGCAGGAACAGTGATCTCAACATCATAATCACCAAATTCTAGCGTAAACTCTCCACTGCCTAAAAAGGCTTTATTAGTCCATGCTTCGTAATCTGTATAAGCAGCTAAACGCGGAAACCATTGAGCAAGTAAGAATATGTCGTTGCCATCTTTTTCAAAATGCTCGTAACCAGAGCGAGCGCCAACGGCATCTTCTTCAACGATGTTAAAAGCAAAGTCCATGCTGAATTCAGTGTCTTTGCCTGGTTTCAGTGGTTCATTTAAGTCAATACGCATTAGTGTATCAACAACTGTGACTTTTAATTCTTTACCGTTATCATCTTTAACATTAGCAATTGTAAAGCCAAGTTCATTGTCACTCATAAATTGTTGACGACGTAACTGACTTAAACTTAATTTAGTTGCTTTTGGTTGTGGATCTCCCTGTAGGGCAGAGCCGTTAAATGTAGCAGTACGTTCTGCAATAGAGTCGCTTTTAAAAATATTTTGATCGAGTTGCAACCATAAATACTTGAGTGTGTGCGGTGAATTATTTTTATACTCTATGGTTTGACTTGCTGTTAAGCGACGTGCATTTTCATCAAGCTTTACATCGATGTCGTAATTAACATGCTGCTGCCAATATTTTTCACCAGGCTCACCTGCTGCACTACGATAAACATTCGGTGTAGGCAGCACTTCATCAAGTTGGCGAAACTTATCAACATAACTGCCTTTTGTTTGCTCAACTGCAGAAGCCATAACAGTACTTGAGAGAGCTAACGGTAAAAATATAGCCCCTAAAGTTACAACTGCTTTTTTCATAATTAATCCTGTTAATTTTTCGTAAGCATACTTTGTCAAAATAGTGAGATATATTCAATGAAATAGCGATAAACCGCCGCATTTATAGGGTAAAAAATAACTTATTCTTAAATACTGATGATTAACAACAAGGCAATTATTGTAAAGGGGGTTTACAGCAACTTTTGTACGAAATTCAGGCTTAATTAATGCAAGTCAATTACAGTTAGCTTTACAGTTTGTAAACACGTTAACCTAAACGATGAGTAGTAAACCCTCTTACCATAGTATTGAATAAGTTAGCTGACAGCTTGCAGGAGTAACCGATGAAATTTTACATTGTAAAAAAAGATAATAGTGTTGCGGCAATTCCAGCTCAGACTGAGCAACTAAATGAATATCAAAAGCGGGGCTTTGAGTTTGTTGAAGTCGTTGCGGCTTGCGATAAAAACGACGCACTCGCTCGCTTTCCAAAACATAGTAAAAAACGTAAAAAGTGGCTTGTTTTATGCAGTAGTTTGTTGGTTATAAGCATAACTTTTAGCTTAATTTCGGCTATTTTTGTATTAATGGCTAAATAATGAATTCTTTAGTTGACCTTTATAGTCATTTGTATTTAAAATCGCCCACTTTTTTGATTTGAGTGGGTTAAAAGCATCGCTTTTCTCCTCAAAAGTGTTTCAACATACTAGTAAAATGCGGTGGGCATATGGATTTTTATATCCTAAAAAAACAACAAGAAGTAATTGCAATTCCAGCAGATGAACAAAGTTGTAAACAGTATTTAGATTCAGGTTATTTTTATATTGATAAAGTAGCTGCCTGTAACGAAACGAATGCGTTAAAAGTACTGCAGGCCAAACAAACCAAAGCTCTCAAAGTACCATTAGTGCTGGCATTGTTAGCTTTACCCATGGTGATCTTTGCTTGGTATAACCTAACAAGTTAAAGATTCAGCTTGTGCCCTTGCATCTTAATTTAGCTTGGGTATATTGACGCTCTTAACTGTTTTTTAAGAGCGTGACATGAAAGTCTTACATACCTCAGATTGGCATTTAGGCCAACAATTTTACGAACACAATCGCTGCCAAGAGCATCAGGTGTTTTTCAGTTGGCTCATAGACACGCTCGTCACACAACAAATAGATCTGCTGTTAGTCGCTGGTGATATTTATCACACAGCTACCCCACCTGCTAGCAGTGAAAATCAACTCTACCAATTTATAAAAGATGCCAAAAAACACTGCCCTGCATTACAAATAGTGCTTATTGCCGGTAATCATGATTCTGCAAATCGCATAATGGCCGCCCAGCCGCTGCTTGCTCAGTTTGATACTCAGGTCGTAGGCCGTTTTGATGCGAATAGTCCAGCAGATGTGGTACTGCGTTTAAATAGCAACCCTGTAACAGCTCATATCGTTGCAATGCCATTTTTACGTGCCAGTGATGTTAGTTCACTTAGTCACACTGAAAACGGTCACGATTACGCTCAAGGCATAGCTAAGGCGTACCAGCTAAGTATTGAGCATGCGCTCATTGATAAGCCTGCAACAACGCCGCTGATAGTGATGGGGCACTTACATGCCAAGGGCGGCGATATCTCTAGTGATTCTGAGCGAAATTTGATAATTGGCGGAGAAGAATCAGTCACAGCAAACGTGTTTAGCAATCATGCTGATTACGTTGCCCTGGGCCACTTGCATAAAGCGCAAATAGTCGCAAAGTCCGAGACAATCCGCTATAGCGGTACACCAATGCCGATGTCGTTTTCAGAGCGCAACTATAAACACCAAGTATGTGTTGCTGAGTTTACAACCACCACTGATGATACGATTGCAGTGACTGTAAACCCCCTTTACATTCCTCGCCCAACAGAAGTGATTCTATTACCTGAAGGAGAGTGCGTACCTCTTGAACAATTATGCCAACAACTATCGAGCCTAGAGCTAAGCCAATATAGCCAAGCTCCGTATTTAAGAGTAAAGCTCAGTGCAGGGGATACCGATACAACTTTTCGAGAGCAAATTGAAAAAGCACTAGAGAACAAAGAAGTGCGCTTTTGCGGCATAGAACGCGTTCGTCAGCATAATAAAGAGCAGCGTTTAACTGTCTTTGAAGATTTAAGCCAAGTCGAGATGCTCAACCCGCAAATGTTATTAGAGCAAGCGTTTGCCAATAACAAAGACATGGCGGGGCAAGCTGTCCCGGATGAGCTAAAAACCCTTTTAAACGATGTAATAAGCGAACTTGCGGAGCAAGAACAACTATGAAAATAACCGCAGTACGCATCCATAACTTAGCCTCAATTGTTGACGCCGAAATCGACTTTACCAAAGCACCGTTAAGGGATGCTGGTTTATTTGCCATAACGGGCGACACCGGTGCAGGAAAAAGCACTTTTTTAGATGCGATTTGCTTAGCCCTTTATACCAAAACAGCTCGATTAAGAGGTGATAAAGGTAACTTAATAGATTTTAATGGCGACAGTATAAAGTTAAATGACCCACGTAACTTATTACGTAAGGGTAAATGGGAAGGTTTTGCCGAGGTCGATTTTTTAGGCCAAGATAAACAGCTCTATCGCGCGCGCTATACCATTCAAAGAACTCATAAAAAAATAACCGGCAAGTTAAAAGTAGCTGAGCACAGCCTCTATACTTTGCCAGACGAAACGCTAATAGCTGATAAAAGCAACACCATAAAAGAAGTCGAAAGTAAAATAGGGCTCAACTTTGAACAATTCTCGCGGGCGGTATTATTAGCGCAACATGAGTTTGCGGCATTTTTAAAGGCCACGGGTGATGAACGAGCCCAGCTTTTAGAATGCTTAACTGGCACAGATAAATTTAGCTTGATTGGTAAACGTATTTTTGAGCGCCATAAAGAACAGCTAAATAAACTCGAATTGCTCAAAGCCAGTTTAGCCAGTTATACCTTACTCACCGACGAAGAACTTGCCGCGAAAACTCAACTACTTGATGATTTAAAACAGCAAATTGAAGATACTACAAAAACCTTAGCTGGCATCGAGCAGGGTATAAACTGGTATAAGCAAGCCAATAGCTTAGAGCAAGCACTGAATCTAGCACAACAAAATCAACAACAAGCCAGTACAGCGCTTAAAGCCATTGCAACACAAAGTGAACAGGCTAAACAAGCGCAAAGTGCACTGGAAATTAAAGACAATCGCAATCGTTTTAAAAGCTTAACGGCGCAAAATAATGAACTAAATACCAAGGTAAATGATTTAAAGAGTATCGATCACGCGGCACTCATTACTGATCTTGCCAGCGCACTTGAAAAGCACAACGAGAGCTTGCAAACGGCGAAACAACAGCAAAAAAGCGCAGAACCAATCATTGCTAAAGCGCGTGAGCTCGACAATCAACTTGCGATGCAAACACAAACAATAACCAGCATTACAAGGCAAAATGAAAAAGAGCAAAAACAACTTACTCATTTACAGCAGCAATTTAAACAAAGCCAAGCAAGTCATCAACAAGCAAAAAAACATTCCGAGCAACACCAGCAATGGCTAACCCAGCATAGTCAACTTAAGCAACTAGCGAGTGATTGGAATTACTATCAGCATAGCTTCAATCAGTTTTTGCACGCTAAGCAGCAATTTGCAACAACGACTGAACAAAGTACACAGTTAGCAGCTGAGCTTATACGGCAAAACGAGCAGCTGGAAACACAAACTAAAAAACTGACGCTAAGCGAACAAACACTTTTAAGCGAACAACAAAAGCTTGATCAACTCAACAAGCAACACGGCCAATTTAATATTGAGCAATGTGATGCCAAACTTAAAAATATCGATTACTTAAAAGAGCAACGCGAGCGTTACAAGCAGTTTAATCAAGAGCTAAAGCAAAGCACGCAACAACAAAGTGTTATTGCAAGCAAACTAAGTCAGGGCGAGCAAACACAAACAACGCTAACCCAGAACCTTGTAACACGAGAACAAACGCTTAAACACAGTGAATACGCACTAAATCAAGCTCGCTTGCGTGCCAGCGAAAGTGTCGAACATTTACGTGCTCAACTTACGCCAAATGAACCTTGTGTGGTATGTGGAGCAACCGAACACCCATTCGCAGATCAGCAATTAACTAACTTGATCGCTGCTTTTGAAAATGACTATAAAAATGCAAAACAGCACTACGAAAATGCCCTAGCAGAGCTTCACTCGCATCAAACTCAGCATGCTGTGCTCGTTGCTGAACACACACAACACAGCCAAGCGGTACAGACTGCACAGACTAAACAGCTTGAAATAAAACATACCATGCAAGCGGCCCGCACTGAACTAAATGACTTAACCTCAGAGCAATTGGAGGCCAGTTACATTGCGCTCAATGAACAAAAAACACAGTATTATGCAACACAAAAACAACAGCGCAACTTGCAAGAGCAGGTAAACCAACTGCAAAGTATCTTTAAAAATGAGCAGCAAGCTCAACAACAGTTACATACACGCCACCTTGAACTAAGCAATCAACAAAGCCAGCTCAATAGCAAGCTAAGTGAACTAAGCACACAAATTAATGAGCTAACCGCGACCCTTGGTTCACAATTTCAAGAGGCTCAATTTTGGCAACAACTGCAAAATAATACGCTTGATTTAACTGAGTTAAACCAGCAAGTTGAGCAATATCAGCACAACCAAGAGCAACTTGAGCAAGCGCAAAAACAACTCGATAGCGCTGACCAACAGATGCAGCAGTTTACACCGCTGATCAGTGATGCGAAGCTAATCTTAAAAAACCTAAATGATGATTTAGCCAAAGCACAGCAACAACATAGCAGCTCGCAAAGTGAACGCTTAGCGCTATTTAATAATGAACACATTAGTGCTGACGACTACCAAACGAAGCTAGCTGCTCAACAAGAGCAATGCCAAGCACAGCTTCAGCGCAGCCAAAAAGCGCACGATAACGCGATAAAACAACGCGACGAGCACGCGATAACGCTGCAAGGCCTCGAGCAACGGCTACTTGAAAATACGCAAGAACAAGCCGACCTCGATACTCGCTATAATCAATGGTTTGCTGAATTTAAAAGCCGCTACAGCGATGCAAGCCACGAACAGGTCACAATTTTACTAACACTAAGTAGCGATGAAATTAAAACGCATTTAAAGCAACATGAACAATTAGCGCAAGCTTTAATAGATGAAAATGCCGCGTTAAAGCAGCACAAACACGCTTACTTACAGCATCAAAACAGCGATAAACCTAAGCAAAGCCATGCTGAGCTTATTCAACAGTTAGCCAATTTAAACGATCAGCAAGCTGCGCAGCACAAAGCACAGCTTGCAACTAATACTGTACTTGAACAGCACAATCAAAACCGTCAGGCGCTGCAAGGCAAACAAACTGAATTGGCAACCTTGCAAAAACACGTCGAGCAATGGCATGTACTTAATAAAGTCTTGGGTGATGCAACGGGTAAAACCATGCGTAACTTAGCACAAACGCAAACGCTAAAAATATTATTACACTATGCAAACAGCCACTTACGAACGTTAAACAAACGCTATGAACTTACAGCTATTGAGCAAACCTTGGATATCGCCATTGTTGATAAGGACATGGCCGATGAGCAACGTTCAGTTAATACCTTATCCGGCGGCGAGTCGTTTTTAGTCTCGTTGGCACTTGCGCTGGGCCTTGCATCTTTGTCATCCAATAAAGTAAGTATTAACTCTTTGTTTATTGACGAAGGCTTTGGTACGTTAGACAGTGAAACATTAAGCATTGCCATGGATGCACTTGATTCATTACAAGCGCAGGGGCGCAAAGTGGGCGTGATCTCCCATGTATCTCAAATGACAGAACGGGTTGCTACCCAAGTTCATGTCGCCAAGAAACCTGGTGGCTATTCGACTGTTACAATTATTTAAGGAATAGTAATGCCAACATTTACACAAGACGAAGCAACGCAGTATGATTCTCGCATTCCTCGTTTAGTACCGGGGTATGAATTGCTGCACAGCAGTACCGCAGCGCAACTACAAGCAACGCTCGGCGATGAAGCGCATATTTTGGTAATAGGCGCCGGTACCGGTAAAGAAGTCGCCCTCCTTGCTGCCTTGCAGCCTAAGTGGCATTTCACTGCACAAGACACCTCACAAGACATGCTCGATATCGCAAAGCAACGATTTGTTGAGCTTGGGATCAGCGAGCGGGTTACTTTACACTTAGGCTCGCCATCCGAACTTAAACAACAAGCGGATGCCGCATTATGCTTATTAGTGATGCACTTTGTGGCAGATAACGGCGATAAAAAAGCCATGTTGCAAGCAATTAGCACACAGCTAAAAGCACATGGGCAATTATATTTAGCCGATTTAATGCGTCCAGAAACACTTTTTGAGCGTGATGCCCAATTGATACTCAGCAAACAATTAGGCTTAACTGAAACAGGGGTAGAGCGCATGCAGCATAATTTTGAGCATGAGTTTTTCCCACTTGATAGAATTCGTCTTGCCGACTTACTCGATGAAACAGGCTTCAATAGTGGCAAGTTGTATTTTAAAACACTTGGTTTTAGTGGTTATGTGGCACAAAAACGCTAAACGTAAACTAATAATTTACCTTTCACAATGCTCTATTACTTCCTAGACATGCATTAAAGCATTTTTAAAACCGTTTACCCAACGCTGGTTAACGGTTTTAATATTGACACTTTATTTTTCAATATCTTACCCTAACCAAATAGATTCGTATTAGGTCTAATAAAACCACCATTACTTGGGATTGTGTATCATCCCACTAACAACAATGTACTGACACACTTAGAATCAATAATAATTTTTTCATGTGCTTTCAAGCCAAATATAAGCTTTTAACGGTTACCGTCTTATTTTTTTGTACCTATAAAGTTTGCAATAACAAAAAATAATGGTAGGCTGTAAGTTCATCTTTTACAGGACGTAACTAATGAAAAAATGGATTTTTATATTAATCTCCCTCAGTTTCAGCCCGCTATGTACTGCATCCGCTGTTTACTCCCCTTTGACACAACCGCAATTAGAACAACCTGACACAACACTATTAACTCGACTAGCTGATTTTTGTAATCGCAGAGAAAACATCACAACATCAACCGATAAAGACAGCTTCGCGAATATAATTGAATCACCAATAACAGCTGGTTTTTATCTACACTCATATAACAACACGGCAAAACAGACTGCATGGCGCAATTTTTATGAGTTGCCAGCGCGCTGTAAAACTAAAGAAAACGCCTCCATTAATGCACTTTGGTGTACGGAGCATCAGCGAAAAAAACGCCAACAGTTTGAATTACAATGGCAAACAGCGGGCAACTTACAACGTGCCGAAGTACAACCTAATGATCATGTCTATGAAATCATCCTACCCAGAAAAGGCATGCAATCGATTAGTTTAGCTACTCAAAACGTAAAGTCACTCCCCCAAACAAGCTTATTACAACATGCTTCTTCATTAATGGGGATTGTCTGTATTTGTTTGTTTATTACCGTTGTGATTTTATTTTTTAGTTGGCGACATGCTAAAAGGGTGAAGCGGTTCGTAATCTTAACTCATACCAATAAAGTAATTTATAGCAGCAAGTAACAGCCCAGAGCAGGCTGCTACTAAACGAAATAGTCTGAGCTTTGGAGAATCAATCTTCAGCGACAATTAATAAATTAATCGTCGGTTTTTAACTGTTTTGCACGCTCTTGTGCTGCAATTAATTTGGCTGATTTTGGCACTGTTTTTTTCGGGACAATCGTCGGCTTTTCTTTTGAATTTGGATCCCAAGTAGGGTCGAGTGATAAATTAGCAAATGGGTTAGCTTTACTCTGATTTGGATCTGCTACAAATGCGCCAGATATATCATCTCTTTCATCGTGCTCTGATGCACTATGCTGCTCTGCTGCTAATTCATCGTTTAATGCCGCAAGCGCCTGTGCTATTTCATCATCACTGTCAGTTACCGTTAAAGTATCAGCTTGTGGTTGAACATCCACGGTCGTTGATAGCTTAACTTCCCTCATTTGCGAAAGGCCTGATGTGAGCACTTGGCCACTACTATTAACAGCATCCGAATGGACAATTTCATTTGCTACTTCATTCGTTGCGCAATGAATAACGTTTTCATCATCCATTTTAGGTAATTGCTCAGCTTCGCTATCGAGCTCTGTTGTGGTCGTTTGGTGTGGTTCTAAATTAGTATCAAGATCAGCTTTAACATTTATCGTCGCAGGCTTTATGACATTTTTAGGTTGTTGTGGCTTCTGACCTGGTAATGGCGCATCAGGATCAAACATACGCACTTCAGGCTCTTTAAAATCATGCTCATTTTTAAAAAGCCGCTGCGTTAGCTCAACTTTTACGTTCACATCGTCTGTACTTA
Organism: Pseudoalteromonas sp. SR44-5; assembly: GCF_014163675.1. Lineage (NCBI taxonomy): Bacteria > Pseudomonadati > Pseudomonadota > Gammaproteobacteria > Alteromonadales > Pseudoalteromonadaceae > Pseudoalteromonas > Pseudoalteromonas sp. SR44-5. The sequence continues at coordinate 178,249 of NZ_JACJDT010000003.1, read as the reverse complement.
TCACTTCAGTTTGTGGAGTTGCAATGACTACTTGCTCTGCTATAACCGCTTTTTTTGGCGCAACAGTGGATTCGCTTGCTGCGGGCTCAGCCTTTACGGGGGTTAATTTTGATACAGCGGCTTCTGTACTTGAAGCCTCATCAGTTGCAGGAATCAGCGGCGCAGTTTCAACTGCTGCTTTTTTGTTAGCCCGTAAGCGCTGCAGCAACATTGCAGCTAAGAGTAAAACTACTAACAACAGTAAACTTGGCATCAATAACGAATCCGACTCAGTGCGCACTGGTTCTGGGGCTGTTACCTTTATCGTCGCAGGTTCGCTTGTTATTACGGCTTCGGGTGTAGCGTCAACTTCATCATTGTTTTGCCCAAGCGGCTGTTCGACTGTGGTTTCTGCGCTGCTCTTTTGCTCAACTTCAATACTTTGGACATTCTCAACATTTTCAACAATTACAGACGCCTCCCTTTGAACTTCTGCTGGCTCATTTTTGGCTACTGACGAATTGCTGTCAAGGGGGTTTACAGTCGAGTTTTGCGTCTCTAATGTAGATTTTATTTTATTATCAACATGTGTTTTTGGTGCAATCACTACAGGTGCTGGTTGCGCTTGAGACGCTGCTGGAGGTGGGTTACTGCAGTTGTTTTTATAATCTTTTGCCGCATTTCGATAACTACGGCTACTTGTATTATCGCTGTATTGCTGCATTTGTTGTTTATACAAAATGCACATAGCTTCACTGTATTTAGCAAAGCTATTGAAACTAAAAGTAAATAAAATAAATAAGCAAAGTCGTAATACGTGAGCCATCATAAATCTATTAAACAAAATAACACAATAAACCCAGTTTAATAGTTGTGCGCAAATTTATCTAGCAGTGTGTTTTGCTAATCAATTACCATCAAGGTACGGTATTCATCGTAAGCAAATTGATCTGTCATGCCGCTGATATAATCTTGAATAAATCGACAGCGATAATAAAACTCATAAGCGAGTACATGATCGGGTTCTGCTTGCATCGCTTCAATGGCTTGTAAATAGCTATTTAAATGCTTTTTCGAAAGCTTTTTGAGTAACCGTGTTTCAATTAAGAAACGACCATCCCCTTTGAGCACCCGTTTAAAGTCATCATGACTTAGCAGCAGTAATGGCTTATAACAATCAAGTAATCCATTGATAATTCGATAGCCTTGTAATTCAAGTTTACCGACTTCCTTATGTGAAAACACATATTCAAACGCCACTTGTTTCAAAGTGGTGGTTATAGCATGTAAATGACTGCGGTCTTCTAACAAGGCTTGATTAAAATCACCATGATAAACCGCTTCAATATTATCTATAAAACGTTTGGCCGCATAATTAACCAGAGGGTGGAGTAGAGTTACCCGTAAATAAATAAAAAACTCGCTATTAAAGTTATAAGGTTGCTGAGCGGCCTTATCGAGGGCATAGTTAACTGCTTTTTCAACCACGTGCTGATGCTCTACATCGTCAATGGTAAGATTAGTTAACACTTTTTGATAATGCTGTTTGAGTTTATCGCATAATAACTCAACAGTAATGATGCCCTTTTCTACGGCATCTTCAATATCAGCTAAGCAATATGAAATATCATCAGCCGCTTCCATTATATAACTGCCGGGGTGGCGACATTGTGGCTCTATCAATAGCTCTTTTTGCAATCTTTCAACAAAGTTTTTTTCACTGTAGTAAAAGCCTACTTTTTTCATCAAATAATTTTTAGTTCGCGGTATATCTTCTTTCGCCATACTTGCCGGACGCGTGTATTTTAGAATACCAGCCGTTTGGCTATAGGTTAAATTAAGTGATAATAGTGAGTGTACAATACGGATACCTTGCGCATTACCTTCAAAGTTACAAATATCTTGTGCTAAATGTTTAAATATTAAGCCAATTCCCGTGTGTGGATCGGCGCAGCGCTGAGGGGTAAGCGTTGCTAAATTTGCGTTAAACCAGTGATTAATCGCAGCTTCACCAAAATGACCAAACGGTGGATTACCTATATCGTGCATCAAGCAGGCCATTTCAACCAGACTTTCTAGCGGCCTCTCTAATCCTGTTAGGCCATATTCAGCTTGTTGTTTGGCCGTTAAATTCGCAAAGATGCGTTGCACTATAAAACGCCCAACTTGTTGTACTTCGAGAGAGTGAGTTAACCGTGAGCGTACCGCAGCATTGCGCTCCAACGGAAACACTTGCGTTTTTTGTTGTAAGCGGCGAATTGCAGCACTATTGATGATACGGCCACGATCGCTTTCTAACGCCATCTGTAAATTAGGGGTTGAGCGCAGCTCACGCGCTGACGTTATTTTTTTGCTGAAATCGATCATAGACGCTCCTTTTATTGTCTACTTTTAATCTAACAGCTTGTTTACTAAATTAATATCCATGACTGCTGTTCGCACATAAATTTATCTATTAATAATTATCACGGTCATAAAATAGCGGTACACTGCATATTAAACATAAGCATATCGTAACGTATTTGTTTATCTTCTGATTACCAATAATGCCCAACAAAGGTAGTAATACAATGAAGCCTATTTTAAGTTTTCTGTTATTAGCATTGCTCATTTATAGCTCTTTTAGCCACGCTAAAGACGATAAAAACTCTGCAAGTAATACCGTAGTACTTGTTTCTCTTGATGGATTCCGCTGGGATTACATCGAAAAACACGGTGCTAAAAATTTAGCCGCAATAGCTAAATCGGGAGTTCGCGCAACTAAAATGCGCCCGGTATATCCGACTAAAACGTTTCCTAATCATATATCTATTATTACAGGTTTATTGCCAATTAATCATGGCGTAGTAGATAACCGCTTTTGCGATACACAAAGAAATGAATGCTATAGCATGGGAAAAGGGAAAGACGACAGCACATGGTTCAACGGTATTCCACTGTGGAATTTGGCGTCGATGCAAGGATTAAAATCAGCCGCTTATTTTTGGCCAGAATCGGATGCGCGATTTAATGGCATGCTGCCGGATTACTTTTACCATTATTCAAAACACAGTGATTATCAAAATCGTGTTGATCAAATTATTCAATGGCTAACATTGCCAGCAGCGCAGCGCCCGCAATTAGTTGTTAGTTATTTTTCACTGGTAGATAGTATGGGCCATGAATATGGGCCTGATGCTGAGCAAACCAAGCAAGCGGTAAAAGAAGTAGATGTATTAATGGGGCAATTACAGCAACGTCTTAATGAACTAGAGCAAAATGTTAACTTAGTGATTGTCTCCGATCATGGTATGAGTACCGTTGAGCCAAACCAAAGTATTGCTATCAGCAGCTTACCGAAAGACGACAAGTTTATGGTTAAAAATACCGGACCGAGAGTATTGATCTATGCTAATAAGGGCACTACAAAAGCTGAGATCACAGCATATAAACAACACTTAACGAAAGCAGCAAAAGGGCGCTATACCGTGCTAAGTGATGAACAACGTAAGCTTTATCACTATGCTAACAATGGCCGAACTGGTGATATTATTTTACAAACCACAGCACCAAGAAGTTTTGCTGATACCGGTAAAGTAAGCTATTTAGGTACCCATGGCTATGCGTATAGCGAAGATATGGCGGCAACCTTTATTGCCAATGGCCCAGCATTTAAAAATTCATTAGTAATCGATGAAGTAAATAATTTAGATATATATCCACTTATTGCCAAAGTACTGGGAATTAAAGTGCTCAATGCAATCGATGGCGATGGTGCAACACTTTGGCCTGCTTTAAACTAACTAAGCTGATCTTTGAGTAATAAATCTATCATAATTAGGTTTGGTTTAATTAAATAATAAAAAGAGCGCAAATGCGCTCAAAAGGGAAAAAACTATGTACTAAAAATAAACGCTATTTAAAGTTAGCAATACTGTCTTTAGTGGCATTTACTGTACGCCATGCAAACGACTCACCAGTTACACCATAGGGGATACCATTAACATCCCAGCTAGGGTTAGAAAAGTAATCGTATTGCGTGGCACTTCCAAACACATGAGGGTACGCCATAATACTGGCAAACTGATTTTGTACGCCATGGCCCATACCATCAACATAAACACCACCGGCGGTATCGCCTTGCTTACGAGAGTGCGCTAAGCCTTGATTGTGGCCCAATTCATGTACGAAGGTTGTTGCTCCACAATCTACCGCTGTAATGCTGTACATACTGTTACTTACTGAGCTATATAAATTGCCGTTACTGCCACTGCCAACCCACGCAATACCACACGAAATTAAGTTACTGCCAGCGCTTTGACCGGTGCCAAGTACCGCGACCATATCAGCACCCCAGCTATTGCGTAAGCCTTGAATATAGCTACTGTTAGTGACTGAATTTAACCAGCTACTTGAAGGTGTAATCGCATGATTTCCTAAGTTTTCGCTACCAACTAATCGAAGCGTAATATCAATACCATTTTGACTGTAAACCTGGTTACTAAAGGCAATATACTGGTTAATTTTAGTATTAATGTTTGCAGTGGCAGCCGCCGCTTGATCTGTATATAAAATCGCAATATCAATTGTCGCAGCGTGGCTAATTGCTGTCATACCTAATGCACAAAATGCAGCTAAGGGAATTAGTCGTTTATTCATGTTAGTTCCTTTTTGGTTGTGTTTATTGCCTTATAAAAATTTATTTTGCTAAATTTCTATAAATTATTACCCGTAGGTTTTGGCGCAAATGGATCTTCACCATTACTTGGTTGAGGGGTTGGTTGTTTCGTTACTTGATGTTCCATATGATTTTTATAAAGATCTCGCTTTGCCGCAAGCCAACCATATTGACCTTTACTTTCAAATACATAATTACCGCTTGGTGCAGTTAATTGACCATATATAGCGTCTTCGCCAATAGTCATTACGGTGGTGTGAAATCGCCCATCAGCACCAAGCACTCGGCCAAAAATACTTTTATCACCATTGCTTGCTGCAATAATATTAGTCACCTCTGCACTAAAAGTTTCAGCAGTTTGTGGAATAGCTAGATCAAAATTATCACCTTGCTTGAGCTTTCTGAGCGCCACTAAATCGAACTCGATATAAGCTTCGTTATGTAAATCTGTAGGCAATAATCCTGAGGCTTTGAGAACTTGCTCTGCTTTCTCTGAGAGACGATTAATAGCATCAAATTCATCATACGTTTGATCTACTACAGCTGGCTGTGTAGCTGACACACTTGGCAACGATATATCAGCTGATACTTTAGCGGCTAGCTTCTTAGGCGCTATACCCGATAACTGAACGTCACTTGCAGCAACCGAATGGGTGACATTGCTTTCTTTGTAGATAACAAACTCATATAGCAAAAAAGCGCTGATCGGAACGACAATTATAAATGCAATAGCCCTTTTCATTTGTCTCTCTTTTAGATCTAAAAGTTAATATATTGTTATTTTTACATCAGAGTAAATTAAAGCGCAAGCATAAATTTGTTACCGAAAATAAAAACAGTCTTTTTAAATATTTATCATATTAATCTTATGGTTAATAATTTCATCAAACAAAACCTATTAAAAGCTAACTTTCACCCTCATAACACAACCTTTCAAGTTAACATTAACTTATCAATTATACCTTTTACAGTTACATACTTTATTGCAATAAAAAAACACCGACTATTGATTAACCAAAATGAGATTTGAAAAATAATATTATCGTGACGATAAAATTTATTTGTTTTACTGCACATCAGATGAACCTCATACTCCGCGTCTTTTGCCGCAGACTCTCATCATCATAAGTGACTGTGAACATCTATAACGTAGTGAGCCTATTTTTTCTGTGAGCTGCGGATCAATACTCAAGAGGAAATACCATGCGTGGCTGGATCATTTATAAAGACAGTGCTGGATTACTAAAACAAGAGACCTACGAAGTAGAGCGTTTACTGGCCGCAGCAAAAGAAGAAGGTATCGATTTACAAGTTTTCTCTCCCGATCAATTTGATTTAACTATCACCCGCGAAGATGGCAAAAGCATTCTAATTGACGGTGTAACCACAACTTTGCCTGACTTTGTTATTCCTCGCATGGGCGCCAGCACCACCTATTTTGCACTAGCAATTATTCGCCATCTCGAGCGACTAGGGGTGTACTGCGTTAATAGCTCACAATCAATTGAGACGGTAAAAGATAAACTGTTTGCACAGCAAATTTTAGCTGAGCGTAACTTACCTACACCAAATACTATGCTGGTAAAATTTCCAGTAAATATCGACTTAGTAGATAGGCAAATAGGCTTTCCAGTGGTGATTAAAACACTTTCAGGCTCGCAGGGCAGTGGCGTATTTTTATCAAAGTCAAAAAGCGAATTTGACGATTTAATGCAATTAATTGAAGCCGCCAACCCGCAAGCTAATATCATCTTGCAACAGTTTGTTAAATCTAGCCATGGTCGTGATTTGCGAGTACTCACTATTGGTGGCCGTGCTGTCGCATGTATGGAGCGAAACTCTGGCGGTAAAAACTTTAAAGCGAACGTGAGTGCAGGTGGCACTGGTAAACCGCACCCAATTACTCCAGAGATTGAATGGTTAGCTACACAAACAGCTAATGTACTCAATTTAGACGTTGCTGGTATTGATTTATTATTTGATGATAATCACTTTAAAATTTGCGAAGCAAATTCAAGCCCTGGATTTGAAGGCTTAGAAGCTGCACTGGGGATCAATGTGGCTCGTGAAATCTTGCATTTTATTCGCATTCGCTTGGGTATTTTTGACCGCCCAGAGAATTTAAGCTTAGCCTTGGATGAAGACAGTAAAGCAGCGATGGAACAGCCAACTCCAAGCCCCAAATTAAGCGCTGTAGTACAGTAAAATTTTAGTCGTAAATAACGACTATTGCTTTGTATACTAAGCTGTCATTGGTGACGTGTGAAAACTGTTACACCGTCGCCATTACAAATCTAACACTTTATCACTACCTCAGAACATCAATACTTTCTCCAACCAGTAAGACCTTAGTCATAAGTAACCTTGAAAGATAAACACGCCCTAGCATCAAAGTAATATTTGTGTATAAATAGAACGATTGAATTCAACGATTTAGGAACCACATGCAACTATCAAATCAACTATTAAACCGTTTAACTGCGGGCTTAGTTGCGGTGATCATCGGTTTTACCAGCTCTATCGCACTTATTTACCAAGTCGTTATTGTGCTAGGTGGCACAGCGGAGCTCGTTGCAAGTTGGGTACTTATGTTAGGTCTTGCGATGGGTGTCACTTCAATTGGCTTATCGTACTACTATAAAATCCCAATTTTAATTGCCTGGTCAACAACCGGTGCCGCTTTACTCATTACCAGTGCCCAAGGTTATAGTTTAAATCAAGCTGTAGGCGCATTTATGTTCAGTGCTTTACTGGTATTTATTTCAGGGATCACTGGCTGGTTTGAAAAAATAATGCAACGTATCCCGAGTCAAATTGCCTGTGCAATGCTTGGCGGTGTTTTAGTGACTTTTGGCATAGATGTATTTAACTTTATGGGTGAAAAACCATTGCTAATTGGTGCGATGGTGCTGGTTTATTTAGTCTGTAAGCGTTTAATGCCACGTTTTTCAATGCTTATAGTACTTATTGCCGGGTTTGTAATGGCAGGCGTTACAGGACAAATAGATACCAGCAGTTGGCAATGGAAAATGAGCGAGTTTGCGTTTATCGCTCCTGAATTTAATTTACAAGCGATGATCAGCGTAGGTATTCCGCTTTATATCGTCACTATGACTTCACAAAACTTGCCAGGCATTGCAGTGTTAAAAGCACATAATTACCCAGCCCCCATCTCTGCAGCGCTCAATGTCACTGGTTTTAGTAATATCCTTATTGCCCCCTTTGGTGGTTATGCCATTAATTTAGCAGCTATTACTGCGGCAATTTGCATGAGTGAAGATGCCGACAGCGACCCTAAAAAGCGTTACTGGGCAAGTATCGCGGGCGGTGGCTTTTATATCCTGATGGCGATTGGAGCAGCGACTCTAGTGGGTTTAGTGGCAAGTTTGCCACAAGCACTTATTTTAGCCTTGGCGGGGATTGCTTTATTCACCACCATTGCCTCGAGCTTACAGCAAGCTTTGTCTGATAGTTACTACACTGAAGCGGCAATGATCACTTTTTTGGTCACCGCCTCTGATCTTACTTTATTTTCTATTGGCTCGGCATTTTGGGGGATATTGTTAGGCGCGCTGACTTTATGGTTGATCCCGCGAAAATAACACTCGCAATAAATCAGCTTAACGCATCGTTGAGTAGCGATTGTGTTAATTAGTGGTTTATAAACTCACGCCTAAAGTGATCATTATTTAAACACAGTTAGTATAACAAAGTAATAACCGCCCTAGTGCATAAGGAACTGACTAAGGCGGTTATTATATTAGTCGAAAGTATGATGACGGGTGACACTAAACCGGTTAAGAATATGATGCATAATATACACCGCACATAAACTCACGATTATCGCAACCGATACAGACGAAAACCGATAAAGCGCACTGTAAACCAAGTCTTGCCCAGGTCCGAGAGACTGACCAAATAAAATTCCAAATGTGGTAATAACCCCAAATCCAACACCAGGGATACCGCCACCTAAAATATGATAACGGCTAAATATAAAGGTTAAAACCCACAAGATCAGCGCCGGAAAAATCAGAATATCGGTGTGATTATACAAAAACAGCTGCGATACTAACGCTAAATTACAACCAATTAATGTGCCAATTGCTCGTTGCCAACCAGCCATGCCAGCGGCTTTCCAGCACAATGGAAACAAAATTAAGATCGATGCCGCTTGTGCTGAAATTGAATCTTGTAAATCAAATACCTGAAAAATCACAAACGACAGTGTAGCAACCGTAGCGCACAACAGTACTTCGTGGCGAATACTCTCTTTTGCTTTTGTTGGCATCACCCGACCTTGGCGTGGTGCAACATCAGGAAATACAAAGTGCATTAATACCGCCGCTAACACGGTCACTACGACTGCTAAACCATTGCTGATGATCAACGGATAAATACTTGTGCCATTACCAACATAACTAGAAAAGTGCAGTTGAATAGATAAACTAACGACACTTAAAGCACCAAACAAAAAGTTAGCACCGCAGCTCATTTGATAAAACAAAAATGCAAACGCTAAAAAGCACAGCAAGGTCATCGCCACTGGTAAATGAGAAAATAACCCCTGTACTATTAATACAAATAACCCACTAAATGCCGCGCTGGCAAAAAACTGACGAATGATATGTGCATTTAAAATCGGCACTAATCCTAATAACAACATAGGATAAACGGTGAAGAAAATACCATTTGGCCAATTCATCAATTTACATAAACTAAATCCTAACGCGCTGCCGCCAGCGATACGTAATGCTTGCCGAAGGCCATTCTGGTCTAGTTTTACAGGGACTGATGCAGACATAATAAAGCCTTATTAGTAAATGTAATGCAGTAAACTGATAAAGCGAATTTGCATGACACCAAACCATTGCCCAATTACTGACTCAGGCAGTAGCTGCACTGTTGCACGTGCACCACTAGGTAGTTTACTTAATAGCTGTGCTTGCTCTAAATCAATGTGAATACGTTGGCGCTGCGCATCACGAACCCAGCGATTACTGCTTTCAGTACTGCTTAATAAGCCATTAGCATTGAGCTGCCCATTACTTACGCCAGCTTCAAAAGAGTTCACTGTAGCAGCAAATACTTGGCCTGGCAGAGCATCAAACGTTACTTTTGCTTTGCTGCCCACTTTAATATTAACTAACGACTTTTCACGAAAATCAGCCACTAAATCAGCTTTATTGGCCACAACAGCTAACATCGGTTGACCTTTATTAGCAAATGTTCCGGTGCTTACTTGCAAGTTTGCGACTTTACCATCAGCATCAGCAGTCACTATGCTGTATGATAAATTGAGTTTCGCTTGTGCCAGTTGGTTTTGCGCATGGCGTAATGCTAGGTTGTCTTCGCCTAATTGCCCACGTGCCAGTTTTGCCTCGGTTAACTGTGCTTCAATAGCTGCGACATTCGCTTTACTTGATTGATAATTAGCGCTAATTGTTTCGTACTCTTGCTCCGATATAGACCGTTTTTTCAATAACGATTCACTGCGATCAAATAACAACTGTTGCTCATGCAGCTTGGCATTTCCAGCGGCTAGCTGAGCCTGTATCGCTTTAACACTGCTGTCTAAGCGCTGGTTTTGCAACTGCGCATCAGCATAAGCCAGTTGTGCTTGCTCTAGTGCTAATTTAAAAGGAGCTGCTTCTATTAAAAATAGCGCTTCACCCGTTTTAATCGCTTGATTATTATTCACCAATACTTGGTTCACGCGGCCACTCACTTGTGGCGTTACTTGCACTACAGGGTGATATACGCGCGCTTGCGGAGTAACCGGTAAAAACATATCGGCAACGACAAAGTAAGCGAACAATAAAATAAACCCAACTAATGATATTTTTACATAGCGGGCAAATTTTTGATCCGGTGTCATGAATTATTTCTCTCCAGAAAAGTGGCTAATACAACGTCGAGCATTGGCTTCCATTTGCACTAAACCATAGGCCATAGTATCAAGCTGCTGCGTTGTAAGTTCTGCATAAAGTTGTGTTTTAACCTCAGCCATAATATCTCTGAGCGCATCTAATAATAGTAATCCTTGCTCAGTAAAATAGATTTTACGACTACGTTTATCATCGCTATCAATGCGACGAACAATAATCGCTTGTTGCTCTAACTGTTTAATTGTTCGCGTTAGCGAAGGCATTTCAATCCCCAAACTGCTAGCCAGTTCTTGTTGTGTAACACCTTGTTTTAAATGATGGATATGGATCATCGCAGTCCAACGAGATTGTGTTAACCCTAAAGGCTCAACAGCGAGAGTAACGGCATCGCGACAGAGTCGGAAAACGCGCCCCATGCTACCGCATAAACTTAAATCTAAAGTTTCATGAAAAGGAGGTGATGAAATCATAATAGTACCTAGTTACTTAGCATGCTAACTAGTTTAACATTACTTAGCATGCTAAGTAAATATTGAAACGCTCTAAAAAAATAACGGCAAAGAGGGCTTTAAAAACGATTTAATATCACTGTGTTGAGCAAATTAGCGAATAATCCAATGGGGGAGGAATTGTGAACCAAGTAACATTATAAGGAGGCTATTTTATTAATTTTTTCATCGTTACCTCTTCTTAAGGCTGAACGGCTAATAACTGAGTTATTTCTTGCTCATATTGCGCTTTTTTACTGTTCTTAAAGCCAATATGGCGATATTTTATTTTGCCATCACGGCCGTACACATAACTACTTGGCATACCGAGTAAATCGAATTGTTTGCCTATTAGTGCATCAGGATCATAAATAATAGGAAAATCAGCGGGAGTGTGTGCTAAAAAATCAACCGCATCTTGATGCTCAACATCTAAGTTAACTGCCAACACCGTAAAGCCTTGCGATTGGTATTTTGTTTGCATTTCATTAAGCCAAGGAAAAGACTTACGACAAGGTGTACACCACGAAGCCCAAAAATCTAAGAATATCACTTGGCCTTTAAGCTCTGCTAACTTATCGGTTAGTTGTTGCTGACTGGAGATAACTGGCACAACGGTTTCTTTACTTAACACTGGCGCACTCGCCATAGCAGTAAAAAGTGCCGTCACAAGCATAAACCGTGATACAGACCGAGAAATAATCACCACTTTTTAAGCCCCTAAAAATACCTAGAAAAATAATTAGTTTAACAATAGCAGGCAATTCTTAAGAAATACTTAAGACAAGCCTAACTATAACTTTCGCTCAAAGCACACTATCTATCAGTGCAGCAGCAGAAACCTTAAACTAATCTATGAGGGAAGACTCGATTAGAAATTTAATCGGGTATTAACTTAAAAAGGGGGAATTAGCAGTTAGCTTTGATGGCCAGCAAGCTGGCCTAAGTGTAGTAACAAATGGGCGTAAACTTTAGAAATTGAGTAAGTTTGCGGGTGAGTACTGATCAGTGAGTACTTTTGTATCGCTAGGCCAGTCTTTATTATCTTTGGTCGAAATCATCCCTTCGCTCACCGCTTTGATATCAACGTGATAGGGGGCTAATAACGGGGTTAGCTTTTCTATTCGCTGTGCTAGCTGCACAGGACTTGGAAATTTATTAAAGCCAGCTAAAATAATTCGATTACTATTTTTCTCAGTGCTCACATTAATAAAGTCACCAAATACCGCTTCATAAGTGGCAGATTCATGCTCATAAAGTTTGCTTGATGAAAAGGTATTTGCCGCTACTACGCCACCATCAGCCAGTACACTTTTCACTTCCGCAAAAAACTCTTTAGTAAGTAAATGCTCAGGGATGTAATCACCATTAAATGCATCAAGAATAATCCAGTCATACTTGGCTTGTTGGATTGCTGCGCGTTTAATAAAAATACGCCCATCTTGTACTTTCGAAGTAACTTTATCGTTCTCTTTAAAAGCAAAATAATCACGCGCCACTTTTATAACTGCGGGATCAATTTCAACATTTTCAATCATTGCGTCAGGATATAGCTCGCTGATCACATTTGATAAGGTGCCGCCGCCAAGCCCGATAATGAGTACATTTTTTGGATTGTCTATCAGTAGTAAACTGGCAAAAGTGAGTTTGGTATAATTAAACACTAGCTTTTGTGGGTTGCTTTTATATATGCAACTTTGACTGCTTTTACGGGCTTTTTCGTCAAACTTTAAACAGCGTAAATCGCCGGTCTCTTCAACTAAAATATTACGATAAAGCGACCGCTCTTGATGGATCACCTTAGCTTGGCTGCTAAACCCAATTAACAGTAAGGTCACGAGTAAATACTTAAACATTGTGTTTCTCCTTGTTAGCTAATTGATTTACGCCAATTGCCAATAAACCTAATAGCCCTAATGTCGTCGCGAAACCCAAAATAATGGTATTCACATCAAACGCTAGCACCATGTAAAACGAGGTAATAATAGTCCCTAAGGCACTGCCTAAGGTGCTGACAAAATACAAGCCGCCAGCGACTTGGCCGCTGTGCTCGCTATCGATCACTAATAAACGCACAGAGTAAGGCGAAATCATGCCTAAAATAATAGTAGGGACAAAAAACAACGCTGTAGAGGCCAATAACGAGCCATAACGGCTGTCTTCTATGTGAGAGAAAATATACGCCATAATTGGCTGGGCAAATAATGCAATGGGCAGCACCATAATACTGGCAACTAAAAATATTAAACCGTATTTGGTTAACGAAGGCTGGCGAATTGAAAGCTTTCCTCCCAATAAATAGCCAAACGATAAGCTGAGCATAAACACAGTAATAATACTGCCCCAAATATGCACACTACTACCAAAAAAAGGCGCTAAAATTCGCCCGCCAAGTAGTTCTATTCCCATAATACTAAAGCCGCTACTAAAGGCTAAAAAATAAATTAAAGCATTGGTTTTTAAAGTCATGTAATTATCATTTTGTAACTTATTTGAAGCACTATACTAACGTGATGTAAACATAGCCGCCAGTGTAATAATTAATCGAGCTAACATAACTCAAAGCTACTTTTATAAACCAAGACAGTCTCACTTTAGTTATGGGGCAACATAAAGTCAGCCATCATAGAATAGGGATTAATTTCGCTAGCCTGCAAAGTATTAATGCGCCAAATATGATGCATGTTGTTTAGCAACTGTTAACCCCCTTTACAGTCTTTATTAACTTTAAAACCACGACTCTTTTTACATCATCTAGGCAAAGACTCAATGAATAAGTAAAAAAGTAGTAAGTTTAAAACGCTGCACTTACGCGCAGCGTTGATTACGTTTTAAAACTGATAACTTACGCGGGCAGAAAAGTTACGCCCGGGCTGAGTATATTGGCTAAAATCAGCCCCCTGAGATTGCCCTGCAATCAGTTCAAAGGGTACATATTTTTTATCTAGCAGGTTAATTACGCCCACATTTAGCTGCCATGTTTGCCATTCATAACTTGCGTATAAATCCACAATACCGTAACCATATCCTTGCGTTGTTTTATCACCACTTGCATCTCGCACTACATCAGACTGTGATTTAGCAAAGCGCCATGCTGCGGTCCAATCAATATCGCCAAGTGCTGTTGTTAACTGTATTGAACCGTTAAATGGACTGATACTGGTTAACGGCTCGTCTGTTTCTTTGTTTTCGCCTTCAACATATGCAATATTTGCCTCAACTAAAACATTATCGCTTACATGCATCAACACGCTCGCTTCAACACCGCTGATCTGTGTTTCACTAATATTTTGGTATTGGTAAAAAGTTTTATTTACATTCGGTATGAACGTTGGCTCAACACCTGCAATTGCAACATCAATAAAGTCATCATAAGCGGCGTAAAATGCGCTTAAAGTAACGTTGATATCATTACCAGAAAAGCGCATGCCAAGCTCATATGAGTCGCTGCTTTCGGGTGCTAAATCTGCGTTTGGTAATATTTGATAAAATGGTTCAACACCATGGCTTTGATACGCTTGATCATGCGGGGGAATTTTAAAACCACGTACATATTGCCCATACCAAGATAAATTATCATTAACTTGATAAATCATCCCAAGTTTTGGTGAAAACGCAGATTCGGTAATGTCATCAAGCTCAGCATCGCTATAAAGCTCATCATCTTTAGCTGCTAATGAATAATAATCAAAGCGTACACCTGCAATCAAAGACCACGCGCTATTTGCAAATTTAATATTGTCTTGCATAAAAACGCCCACTAAAGAGGTATCAGCGCCAGGAAAAGCTTTTTGTTTTTGATCTGTAAAGTCGACTGTTCCATCAGCCAATAAGCGTGTTTTATAACGTGGACGTGTTGTATCGTATATATCTACGTCAGCACCATAAACAAAGTTGTGGGTCGCATCTTGTAAGGCTATTTTTTTATTAAATACAGCCCTTAACCCTAAAATATCTTGTTCAAAGCCATAGTCGTTGTAATCGGTATGCGCTGCTGTAGCACTAATTTGATCACTTTGCTGCTCATAACGACTAAACGATACTTGCCAATGCCATTGATCAAACGCTACTGTGGCCGCTTTTGAGTCGTAATCTAGCGCTAGCGACCAATTAGTGTTTTCGTCTTTAGTTTCTTGGCTCGCTTTGGTGATTACTTGTTCAGTAGTTTGGTTAAAATAATCTAAGGTGTATTTTAACGTGCGCTTTTCATCAAGTTGCTGCTCTAGTTTAACCAATAACGAATCTGATTTAGCATCATAACCAGGTAGGTTTTCAGTAAAGTTTTGTACTTCTTCGTTATCTCGGTGGCTATAAACGGCACTAACACCTAAATCTCCCAAATTTTTAGCCGCAGTAATATCTACCGACATTTGATTACTCTGACCTTGATATCCAAGCGCCACTTGAGCAAAACTATTTTCGTTTAATAAATAATCGCTCGGATCTTTAGTGGTGATAACCACAATACCACCCAGTGCATCTGAACCATACAATGAAGACGCGGCTCCCTTGGCGACTTCAACTTGCTTTATCCCAGCGACATCAAAATAGCTACGACCAACCAAATAGCCATCTCCGCCAGCATAACCATCGTTAGTTCGACGGCCATCTTTAATAAACACCACGCGGTTACCACCGACTCCTCTAATTGAAAGCGTTTGAGCCGCAGAACCACTGCCCGTGCTTGATATACTGGGGTCATAACGAAACATTGTTTGTAAATCAACAGCCAATTTACGTTCTATGTCTTGCCCTGTAATCACAGTTACAGAGCCTGTTACGTCTTCAAGTTTTTGTTCAAACCGAGAACCGCTGACAACAATATGCTCACCAATTATCTCCTCGGCAATGGCAGAGCCCGAACCAAGTAGTAACGTTGCTAAAGCAGTAAGTTGAAAAGAAGGAAAATTCACATTAACTCCAAATGATAATTGTTGTTATTTAGTAGGAAAGGGATGTTACAACTAACTAAAAACAAGATCAATTATTTATGATAATCATTTTCATTTGCATTTAGTTAAGTATAATAATCGAAAATAATAATTGGAGTTTTTTATGAGATACCTTTTTATATTGATTTTATTGACTGTTCACCCCCTAAGCGCGCAGGAGCGTATAGTGAGTGCTGGCGGTACATTAACTGAAATTATTTTTGCCTTAGATAAGCAAAATACCCTTGTCGCGGTGGATCAATCGAGCCTATATCCAAAACAAGCGACACAGCTCGATCAAATTGGTTATTACCGTGATTTAGCCGCAGAAGGTGTACTTTCGGTGCGCCCAACTAAACTCTTAGCACTTGAAGGAGCAGGACGAGCACAAGCGCTTGCACAAATAGAAGCCACTGGTGTAGAGCTTATCCACTATAAAAAACCCAACTCAATTAATGACTTACTAAATCTTGTTAAACGCCTTGGTAAAGACTTAAATGCGAACGACAAAGCCCAAGTGCTCGTAGCCCAAATAAAAAATTCATTGCCTCCAAAAGCGAGCAACGAAACACACAGCGCTTTATTTTTACTCTCAGCTAATGAGCGCGGGCTTGTTGCTGCGGGCACTGACACGGTTGCTGACTTATTACTTGATTATGCTGGAGTCACTAATTTAGGCGCTACGCACAAAGGTTTTAAAGTAATAAATAACGAAGTACTTGCCGTAAAACAGCCCGATTTTTTAATCGCACCAGCTCATGTTGTTTATAGCCTTGGCGGTAAAGAGGCTTTTTGTAATCAACCAACACTGCGCTTATTAACAGCTGCAAAGCAGTGCCGATTATTGGTGATGGATAGCCTGCTATCACTGGGAATGTCGCCGCGCATAGCCACGGGTATTAAAGAATTAAGCGACTATAAAGCGACCTTATGAACACATTAACTTTGAGCCGTTTTAAGCCTGTTTCTATAACTGCAAACCAAAAGTGGATGCTGCTAATTACTGTGTGTATTTTTGCTCTAGCACTACTGAGCATCGGATATGGCCCCGCAGGCTGGGATTGGCGTTTAGCCATCGCATGGATTGCCCCAGAGTATTTTAATCAATTTGATGCGCTGCAAATCAATGTGGTCACGCAAATACGTCTACCTCGATTTGTACTAGCTGTATTGGTTGGCTTAGTGCTTGCCCAAACTGGCGCTGCAACGCAAGCTTTGTGTCGTAATCCTTTGGCTGATCCATCAATTATTGGTATTAGCGCAGGCGCAGCCATGGTCGCGGTCGCCTTTATAGCATTTAGCGCCCAGTTTAATTTTAATGCTCAATACTATTTACCTTATGCCGCATTTTTAGGGGCATTGTTAGTGACCTCTTTAGTGTATTTAATTGCTAAGCAGCATAGGCAGGTCAATATAACCACACTAATTTTAGTGGGGGTTGCGATCAATTCTTTATCCTTTGCTGTTATTGGCTTATTAAGCTATTTCGCTGACGATAGTGCGCTTAGATTAATTAACTACTGGACGATGGGCTCATTAGGTGGTGCCAATTGGGATGCCATAACTCAAGCAACACCATTATTGCTACTGAGTATTCTTGGTCTGTGGCGACTCAAAGAACCGATGAACTTACTATTGATTGGCGAGTCTCAAGCACAGTATTTAGGTGTCAACACAGACAAGCTTAAACTGTATGTAATTATACTCGTGGCATTAGGTGTTGGTGCCGTTGTAGCACTTACTGGCTTGATAGGTTTTGTTGGCTTAGTTGTGCCACACATTGCCCGTTTAATGGTTGGCCCGCATTTACGTAAAATGTTACCGCTGTGCATGTTATTAGGCGTTGTTGTGCTGCTGCTTTCTGACTGGTTAGCACGTTTAGTTGTTATGCCTGCAGAGTTACCCATTGGTATTATTACCGCGCTACTTGGCGCACCTTTGTTTATTTATCTGATCATTAAAACTAAGCGAGGGTAATGATGATTACTTTTAATAACCTAACTGTTGGTTTTGGCAATCACAGTGTTTTAAAAAACATAAGTGGGCACATTGCAAAAGCTCAACTAGTAGCACTGATAGGCGAAAATGGCGCAGGAAAATCAACACTGCTGCATGCTTTAGCCGGGCATTATGACTTTAAAGGCGAAGTACGGTTTAATAATTATCCTCTGAGTACATTGTCTCAAGCACACTTAGCCACTCAACGAGCAGTAATGATGCAAAGCAATCTTGTTGGCTTTGATTTTAGTGTATTTGAGCTCATTGCAATGGGACGCTACCCCTATGCCGAGTCTGTTAAAATGCAAGCTGAAAAAGTCCACAAGTATGCCGCACTCATGGACTTAACCCAGTACTTATCCCGCCGTGTCAGTAAGCTTTCAGGCGGTGAGCAACAGCGCGTTCATATGGCGCGTACTTTGGCTCAATTAGATGCTTTTTCTACTCATACCAAGCCTAAATTGATGCTGCTTGATGAACCTACATCAGCACTAGATATGCGCCATCAACATGCTTTATTGAGTTGTGTTAAAGCATTTGTAGAGCAGGGCAACAGTGCCATTATAGCCATTCACGATTTAAATTTGGCCAGCCTTTACGCAACCGACGCTATTTTATTACACGATCAAAAAGTACTCGATAGCGGGCCAATAAACACAGTACTTACAGAATCTAATTTACAACAAATGTACGCCATGAAACTGCATGTTAATTCTCATCCATATAACAATGCACCCATGGTTTTTTCTCAACGTCAGGAGTTTTCATGAGAGAGCAAGCATTAAGCGATGCACAAAAGCTGGTTTTTAAAACCCATGCTGGTGTTATGTCGACTATTTCTTACAACTTAAGAGGTTATCCGTTTGGTTCGGTAACCCCTTATATGTGTGATGAGCAAGGCCGCATCTACTTTTTTATTAGCGATATAGCCCAACACACTAAAAACTTAAAGCACGATTCTCGAATGAGCTTAACTATTTTTGATGCCGCTGACCGTGGCGACCAAAACGAGCATGGCCGAGTCACATTGGTGGGCGATGGTTGTGAAGTTGCAGGCCCTCAGGCCGAAATACTGCTTAACAAATACATAGCGTTATACCCAGAAGCTGACAGTTATCGGAACGCCCACGACTTTAAATTATGGCAATTAGATGTTGTGCGAGTTCGCTTTATTGGCGGCTTTGGGAAAATATTTTGGCTTGAAAAAGATGAGTGGCAAAGCGCTGCTAAAAGCTGGGACGAAGATCAAGAACAAAGCATGATCACCCACATGAATGAAGATCATCAAAATGCAATGGCGCTAATATTAGCTCAGCATTATTGCGTATCAGATAATGCACCGGTTATGAGTGGCATACTGCCACAGGGGTTTTATATTCAAAGCCAACAACGTAATTATTTTATTAGCTTTGAAAACGTGTGCGAGACACCACAAGCAGTGCGAAAAGCGCTTGTTGCCTTAACCACAAATGCTCGCAATAGCATAGAAGAGCCAGCATAAGAAAACAAATGAATCACATGTGTGGTTATAACGCTTAGCACTACTAACCCAGTAGTGCATTTTCGGTATCAGAGGCCGCAGTAACTAAGCTGCGGCTGTTACAATTTAACACTGATGCCAATTAATTTAGTATGCACCTGCGCTGTAAATAAGCTCATAACTGTGGCTGTAAATCTCGAGAATGTTACCAAACGGGTCTTCCATGTAGATCATGCGATACGGTTTTTCACCTGGGTAGTAGTAACGGGGTGCTTCCATACGCTTTTTACCGCCAGCTTCAACAATACGCTCAGCAAGGCCTTCTACATCTGGATCTTGAACACAAAAATGGAATATACCGGTTTTCCAGTATTCAAAGTTGTCAGCTGGGTTTTCTTGATTTTTAAACTCAAAAATTTCTACACCAATACGATCACCCGTTGAAAGGTGCGCTATTTTAAATTTTTCCCATTGTTCACCAAATACTTCAGTACACATTTCGCCTATTGGGCTTTTGTCTTCGGTAATTAAAGTCGGCTCCATAATGGTGTACCAACCCATTACTTTGGTGTAAAACTCAACGGCTTTTTCAACATCGGGGACCGAAATTCCAATGTGCGAAAAACTACGTGGATAGGTATGACTCATAATAATGCTCCTGTTTAACTATGCTTAGTTGATGGAGTTAGTTTACGAACCGACCTGTATTAAGTAAAATTATCATTAATCATAATTTTGAGTACGTTTTATAATGATAAATCCTACATGGCTACATACCTTTTGCACCTTGGTGGAAGTAAATCACTTTACCCAAACTGCAGAACGCCTTTATATGACCCAGTCAGGCGTAAGCCAACACATTAAAAAGTTAGAGCAGCAGGTTAATTGCGCATTGCTTGAACGCCATGGCAAGCAGTTTACCCTTACCGCACAAGGGCAAGGCTTATATCAAAAAGGAAGTCAGTTACTAAAAGAGTGGCAGTTTTTAGAGCAACAACTGCATGACGACTCACCCTACAGTGGCAATATAAAGATTCAATCACCAGGCAGTTGCGGGCTTAAGTTTTATAATCAATTACTTGATTTACAAGGGCAACATAAAGCACTCACTATTGATTATCGCTTTGCCCCAAACGAAAGCGTGGAACAGGCCGTTGCTAATCACAATGCTGATATTGGTTTTTTAACTCAAGCCCCAACACTCAGCGAGGTTACCAGCCATAAAATCGGCCAAGATGCACTATTATTAATTACACCAATCGATTACCAAACTCCAAGCTGGCAAAACTTATGCGAACTTGGCTTCATTGCTCACCCTGATGCAAAGCATCATGCGCAATTATTATTAAGCGAAAACTACGCGGAATTTGAACACCTTGAGCAAATAAAGCGCTCTGGTTTTTCAAACCAAATTAATTTAATTCTTGAACCTGTCAGCCTTGGTCTAGGTTTTACTGTGCTACCAGCACATGCTGTGAGTGCATTTAGTAAACCACAGTTGATTAACGTCCATCCATTACAGCACCCGATCAGCGAATCTATTTATGTGTGTTATCACCGTAATCGGCCTTTGGCAAAACGAATGAGTAAAGTGATCGAGGTGATCAAAGCTGGGCTGTAACTGTTTGCAAAAAAGTGAAGTCGTTGCAACAAAAGGTTTAATCACCAACAAAAAATAAACCTTTTTTATAGCGTATTTATTAAATACTTCATGCTTTTTCTGTTAAGTTAATACTGAGTATTAATGCTAAAGGATAGTCTCAATGGAAGTAAAACAGCTAGCAAGTAAGACCTTAACCGGCTTAAAAGTAAGAACATGCAATGCCAATGAAATGAATACTGGCACAGCAAAGATAGCTGAGCTTTGGCAAAAATTTGGCGAAAAATATACCTCAAAACTCACAAAAGACAGTAAAGTCTTTGGTGTTTACACTAACTACGAGAGCGATGTGACCGGTGATTTTGATGTCATTGCCTGTAGCGATGAGCAATCAATTAACCTTCGTGATTCAGTAACAGTTACAACGCACGCAGGGAGTTATTTAGTCTTTTGTGGCGAAGGCGAAATGCCCGACGCTATAATTGATTTATGGGGTGAAATTTGGCAATACTTTAGCTCAGATGATTGTCGTTACACTCGTACTTATACCAGCGACTATGAATATTATAAAACCGCAACTGAAGTAGAAATAGCGATCGCAATTGCTGAATAAATAAGGAGTCTGTCGCTGTTCAAATGAGCGCTGAGTTCCTTTTTTTCGTGGGGGGGAGTGTGGGATTTCGCACTTCCCCAATTAAAAATAAGTCTACACTCCATACCTAGATCACTTTAACAAAGCGAATGCAGAGACGGTAAGCATGGCTACGACTGTTCTTATTTAATCAATATATGTTCACAAAATTAACTTGGCTTTAAAAAGAAAAGTAAATAAAGCTTGTTATATGGTTTAAGTTACTGTTATCCTGCTCTGCATCGGGTTGATAGAAAGCCCTGTTTATTTGTAAGTACCACGTTGTTATTAGTAATAATCCTTCGCGCTATCCTCAGTTAAATGCTTGTTTTCTTCCTGTTAAATTGCCTACATTAAGGCGAACTTTTATAAATTCTTAGGATTCTATTATGTCTACTACAACAACTGGTTCAGTAAAATGGTTTAACGAAGCTAAAGGTTTTGGTTTTATTGAACAAGAGTCAGGCCCTGACGTTTTTGCTCATTTCAGCGCAATCTCAAGCGATGGCTTTAAGACTCTAGCTGAAGGCCAACGTGTACAGTTTACTGTTACTCAAGGTCAAAAAGGCCCGCAAGCTGAAAATATCGTTTGCATCTAATTTTTAATTAATGGGTTAGTGATAACCCGTTAATGCACTATAAGTTTGAAAGAAATTCTGTTTATTTGTACGTACCACGTTGTTATTAGTAATAATTCATCGCGTTATCCTCAGTTAAATACTTGTTTTTTCAGCTAAACCGCCTGATTTTAGGCACACTTTTATTAATATCTAGGATATCTATTATGTCTACTACTACAACTGGTACAGTTAAATTTTTCAACGAAGCTAAAGGTTTTGGTTTTATCGAGCAAGAGTCAGGTCCTGACGTTTTCGCTCATTTCAGCGCTATCAGCGGTGACGGCTTCAAAACTCTAGCTGAAGGCCAACGTGTACAGTTTACTGTTACTCAAGGTCAAAAAGGCCCACAAGCTGAAAACATCGTTTGTATCTAAACGATTGTTTTAGTTAATACGTTTTAACGTATTAAAAGCCCACTGATATTAATTTATCAGTGGGCTTTTTAATGTCTGCGCTATTTTGCATAAAGCCAATCTAAACCTTGGATCAGCGTGGTTGGAAATGCCGTCGCATGTTTTGCGCCATCTATTATAGAAAACTGCAATTGCACCTGCTGATCATTACTTTGCCGTATTTTGTCAGCAAGCTTGTTCGCTCCCGTTACCATATCTTGCCCTTCGCCAAATTCAGGTGTCTCTTTACTACCTACCGATAAGTAAACCCTAACGTTTTGCTTAGCTTTAGTAATCGGCTGAGATAGTATGCTCTCATTATCAAACCACACCGACGGGCTACCGATAATGTAACTTTCAAACATATTAGGCTGAGTAAAAAGCACATAAGCGGCAAATAAACCGCCAAGAGAATTTCCCACTAAAGTACGTTGCTTTGGCTTTATTCGGTAGTTAGCTTTCATATGTTCAAACACCACATCAGCTATAAAATCGATATGTTGCGCGGCTTTACCGGTCTCTAACTGCCAATCTTTGGCTTTACTTGGGGTGAAATCACGTATTCGGCTTGATGAGCCTTTAGATCCTTGCGAATAACCAATGGCAACGAGTATTGCTTCATCCATTTTACCGCTGTTCATAGGAAAACGTGTCGCTCCCGATGCCACTTGAAACGCATACGAGCCATCGAGCAAGTAAACAACAGGGTATGTTTTATCCTTATTTCGACTGTAGCTTCGCGGGAGCTTTATAAATACTGGATAGCTCACCTTGCTTTGCTGATCGATAAGTTTAACCACCGAGCTTCTGGGTATTTCAAATGCCTGTTCGGCCGCGCTACTAAAAGTGATAAGTAGCATCGCAGCTAATAATAAATATTTCACTATAATCCTTGTTTAGTTAAAAGCGTTAAAACAAAATTAAAAGTCTTCACGCCCTTGGAGCTCAGTAAAATCACTCATAATCCATTTTAGATAGCCAGCTCTGGTTTTTAGTAATTCAAACCACTGAGTCACTCGCTCCGGCAATGTTATTGCTAACCCCTGAGATGTTAGGCGATGTAAAATGGCTCCCACACAAATATCAGCCAGGGTCATTTTACCACCGGCAAGATAGGGGGCATGACTTAGCTGTTGTTCAATTATCTGTAAGCATTGCTCGCACTCTTGTATGTCCCGTGTGATTTGCTCCATACAACGGTTTTTTTGCGTTTTACGGTAATAGCCCCAAAATGTGGCCATAAAAGCAGGTTGAAAAATCACCTGTGACCAATCCATCCAGCGCTCATATAACGAACGCTGATAGGGCGATGCATAATACCAATCTGTAGTGCCATAACTTGCCGCCAAATAGCGTAGTACACTGTGCGACTCCCAAATAACATTATCGCCATCCACAAGTACCGGCACTTTTTGCAACGGGTTCAATGCTAAAAAGTCATCACTATCAAGGCCGCCAAAACGACCACCCACTTCAATATGCTGATAACTCATGCCCAGCTCATCCAGAAACCAGAGTACTTTTTGTACGTTAAACGAGGTTGTTCTTCCATAAACTTTCATTGTAATTCCTATTATTGATAATCAACCAAACTGAGATTTTCTTTTTTACACACGTTAATAATCGACTCTCGCTTAGCTAAGCGACGTAAATACTTGTTGAGGTACTCAAAAGAAAGCGGTGGTTGTTTTAGTTCATCCGCCCATATCGCAAGCATAAACAAGTAAAAATCGCAGATGCTAAGTTGCTCACCAACTAAGAATGTTTGATTTTCCAGCTGGGCATCCAGTAAAGCAAATATGTCGGCAATTCGCTTTTCTTGTGCAGCGACAATGGCACTGATATGACTGCTATCGATACTATGGCGCTGCGGATAAAAGTAGACCATGAGCTCAGCTTGCAAGGTATTCGTTAGATACATCATCCATTGCAAGCACGCAGCTCGATTGTGCTCACCTATTTGCGGAATAAGCATCTTAGCAGGATGTGCTTCAGCAAGATGAATACAGATAGCGGCACTTTCAAAAACGACTTGTTGAGCGTCCAATAATGTAGGTATTCGCCCTGCGGGGTTCAAGGATAAATAACTGGCTGCTTTATGAGCCTCGTTTTTTCTATCCACTAAAATTAATTCAAAATCAGTTTGCAGTTCTTCGAGGATAAAGTGCGGCGCCATACTGGCGTTGAGCGGGTAATAAAATAGTTTGTACACAATAAGTCCTTGTTACACTTTAATATCAACCATACATTAAACTACCACCGATTTATAATACTCTGTAAACCCTGTGAGTATATTTGTTGTAGCAATTGCCGATAAAATTAGCCCCATCACACGGCTAATAACGCTGGCGCCACTACTGCCAATCACTTTACTGATATAGCCCGATAACAGCATTAATATATAAACCACAAGCAAAACAGATAGCATAACTAACGCTGTTTGCAGTTGTTCCCAAATACTAAAAATAGCGTTTTCTGTTAACAATACAGCCGTTAAAATAGCGCCAGGACTGGCAATCGAGGGAACAGCAATCGGATAAATAGCGGTTTCTTTATCCGATTTAACAAGCAGCTTGAGTTCTTCTTCGGGTTTGCTATCACCAAATATCATACTCAATGCAAATAAAAATAAAACAATTCCCCCTGAAATTTGAAACGCAGGTAAGGGAATAGATAAGGCTTTTAAGATTATTTCGCCAATCACGACAAAAAATATCAGCACTGCGGCCGAAGCCAATGTAGCCATTAGTGCAATGCGCCGTTTCGTTTTTGCATCGTACTTTTCGGTCACGGCAACAAATACTGGCACCGTGCCTATGGGGTCAATAACAGCAAAAAAAGTAATAAAAACAGCAATAAAGTCAATCATGCATTTTCCACCCTATTTTAATAGCTGTTTAGAAAGTAACATTTTAATTTAAACAATTGGATTAATTTTAAATATTTAT
Organism: Pseudoalteromonas sp. SR44-5; assembly: GCF_014163675.1. Lineage (NCBI taxonomy): Bacteria > Pseudomonadati > Pseudomonadota > Gammaproteobacteria > Alteromonadales > Pseudoalteromonadaceae > Pseudoalteromonas > Pseudoalteromonas sp. SR44-5. Next base: position 152,637 of record NZ_JACJDT010000003.1, on the reverse strand, counting down.
AAGCAAACTGCCACAGTTGATTAGCGCGCTATATTTATAGCTTAAGTACTGATGTTAATTTTCAAAAGGGCCCACCATTAAAAAAGGGTTTTGCATGGCTGTAGCTAACTTACTTTAGGAAACTGCATCTAATTTATAGATGGCTGCAATCGTTTTAAAGTATTGATCTAGATCTAGTTTTTAATCGTTAATATTCTATATTGGTATAAGGGATGAACTTCAACAAGGTTTATCAATCAAAGTATTACATTCAGTAGCAAGTTAATTGTTATGAACTAAGCTTTTCAACATAGCGATTTATAGACCGAGTTTTATATTCCGATAAAGGAGCTAAAAATGAGCAATTCAGGTGCGGGTAAATGCCCAATCATGCATGGTAGCAATACACAATCGTCTAATTCCAATACTGATTGGTGGCCAAAGGCCTTAAATTTAGACATTCTTCATCAACACGATACTAAACCTAATCCCTATGGCGATGACTTTAATTACGCTGAAGAATTTAAAAAATTAGATCTTGAAGCCGTTAAAACCGATTTAAAAAATCTGATGACACAAAGCCAAGATTGGTGGCCTGCCGATTGGGGTCATTATGGTGGCTTGATGATCCGTATGGCGTGGCACTCAGCAGGATCATACCGTTTAGCTGATGGCCGTGGTGGTGGCGGTACAGGTAACCAACGCTTTGCTCCTTTGAACTCATGGCCTGATAACGCTAACCTTGATAAAGCACGTCGCTTACTTTGGCCTATCAAGAAAAAATACGGTAATAAGTTATCGTGGGGCGATTTAATTATTTTAGCCGGCAATATGGCTTATGAATCAATGGGTTTAAAAACCTTTGGTTTTGCCGGCGGGCGTGAAGACATTTGGCATCCAGAAAAAGACGTCTATTGGGGCGCGGAGAAGCAATGGCTTGCGCCAAGTGATGAACGTTACGACAACGTAGCAAAACCAGACACCATGGAAAACCCGTTAGCTGCAGTGCAAATGGGGTTAATTTATGTTAATCCAGAAGGCGTAAACGGCCAACCAGATCCACTCAAAACTGCGGCACAAGTACGCGAAACTTTTGCTCGCATGGCGATGGATGACGAAGAAACAGCAGCGCTCACGGTGGGCGGCCATACGGTGGGTAAAACCCATGGCAATGGCAGCGAAGAGAATCTTAGCCCAGAGCCTGAAGCCGCAGATGTATTTGAGCAAGGCCTAGGTTGGAACAACCATAAAACGCGCGGGATAGGCCGCGATACTATGACATCAGGCATTGAAGGTGCGTGGACAACTCACCCAACTAAATGGGATAACGGTTATTGCTATCTACTGTTAAATTACGAATGGGAGCTTACCAAAAGTCCAGCGGGTGCAAACCAATGGGAACCGGTAAACATTAAAGAGGAAGATAAACCTGTTGATGTTGAAGATCCATCAATTCGCTTAAACCCGATTATGACCGATGCCGATATGGCAATGAAGATGGACCCAAGCTATCGCAAAATTATTGAACGTTTTTATAATGATTTTGACTATTTCACTGATGTGTTTGCACGGGCTTGGTTTAAACTCACTCACCGTGACTTAGGCCCTAAATCTCGCTATTTAGGTGCAGATATACCAAGCGAAGATTTGATCTGGCAAGATCCCATCCCAAGCGTAGATTACACATTATCTGATGCTGAAATTAGCGAACTTAAAGACAAACTGCTAAATGCAGGCATTAGCGCCAGTGACTTGATCAGCACTGCATGGGATAGCGCCCGTACTTATCGTGGCTCTGATCACCGTGGTGGTGCCAACGGTGCACGCATTCGCTTAAACCCGCAAAAAGATTGGCAAGGTAACGAGCCTGAAAAACTTGCTAAGGTGTTAACGGCCCTTGAAACAGCACAAGCAAGTTTAAGCAAACCGGTGAGTTTAGCGGACTTAATTGTACTTGGCGGTACAGCAGCCGTTGAGCAGGCAGCAAAAGCTGCGGGTGTCGATATCACCGTACCATTTGCAGCAGGTCGCGGCGATGCGAGCGACGACATGACCGATGCAGAGTCGTTTGATGTATTAGAACCAATTCATGATGGCTTTAGAAACTGGCAGAAAAAAGATTATGCTGTTTCAGCCGAGGAGCTACTTTTAGAGCGAGCACAACTGATGGGGTTAACAGCCCCTGAAATGACAGTACTACTTGGTGGGATGCGTGTACTAGGCACTAACCACAGTGGCAGCCAGCATGGTGTATTCACCGATAACGTGGGTACATTAAGCAATGACTTTTTTGTTAACCTAACCGATATGAACTATCGCTGGGAACCGGCAAGTAAAAGCACGTACAACATTGTTGAGCGCAGCTCTGGTAATACTAAATGGACCGCAACCCGCGTAGATTTAGTATTTGGCTCTAACTCTATTTTACGAGCCCTTGCCGAGTTTTACGCTCAAGACGATAACAAACAGCGTTTTGTGCAAGACTTTGTAAATGCATGGGTTAAAGTAATGAACGCCGACCGCTTTGATATTTAAGTAAAGCACTAGAAGACGCGAGCATATTTTATGCTCGCGCTTTTATCTAACTAATACAACTACTGAGCTGTCTAGCCGCTGTAAACCCCCATTACATAATACAAATTATTAACGCCTAAGTTATTGTGATGCAGTATCCGCGGCACAGTTTTGCAACGACTTATTTTCTGACATATCAATAATCAAGCATTTATCTGGCAGCGCATGATTAAGGTTATCGTAAATACTAAATGCTTGAGTTAGGGCTGATTTTAGCTGACAAATGTTTTTACCTTTATTGTCACTACTTACAACACACCTTGTGTTGTTATTTAATAAGTTTGCCATTGTTTGATAAGTTTGCTGAGTTGTTTGGCTAATATCAGCAAACGCAAGCGTTCCAGCGTTACGCACTAAGTAAAAGTCGGCGATAAAATCGAGCACTGTTTTAGCCTGTAAGCCTTGGCGCTGTACTTTAGATAGCTGGCTATTATTGTTAAACAGAGCCGTGATCTCTAATAACGACATATTCAATACTTGCTCACGAAAGTCTTGTGGCCACTCACGAGGAATAAACCGCCACTTTGCCAAAGCTTGTAAGTGCATTTTGCTGTAACTGTGGTAGCTTTTGGCTGTCAAAATACGGTTATTCCACAGCTGCTCTGGGGCATTTTTGTTTAGATAGTCATACTCTTTTTGATAGGCGCTAAACAGTTGGTCAAACTGGGCAACGTTATCAATCGTAATCGTATCCACCTTTGCTGACAGTTTATTAAGTGTGACTAACTTATAAGCAGGGCGGTATGCCGCGATAGAAGGTGCTTGAATATTAAATAGGGTGTTATGCTCGCTCTCAATGACCGTTGTGTCGTTCATGTGCATGTGCCCGCCAATGTGCAGTTTCAAACCAGTTTCGGCGAGTAATTTCCGAGTATCACGACTAGGCTCTCTGGCTAACTGAAAAGCCGTATCACCAAACAGTGATTTAATCGACTGCGTTTGGCCATCGTAAAACTCCCCCATCGGAAAATGGCTAAACGCGACTAAGGTTTTATGTTGCTCTTTCGCGCGTTTAACAACATTGGTGATCCATTTCATCAAATAAGGTTTTTCAGTCAATACTTTGTTATAACCCGCATTGCCAGATCCTTGAAACACTAACGTGCCATTTTTAAACTCAGGAACATACACATTCGCATCAATTGCCAATAGCCAAAGCCCAGTGACAGGCTCTACTAAGTAGCTGGTATCGGGGACTTGTTTACAACGTGCTTTATTATTCTTCGCGCATTGCGAATAACTACGTTCAACCAGCGATACCTGCTCACCAAATGGCGTTTCCCAGAGTAAGTCGCGGCTATCTGGCTGCAAACCAAACGGTGCCATTATCTCTACAAGCTCTTGATAACCAGCATGCGCGATTTTATCGCTGCATACTAATGAGTGATTATCTTTAGCTACATGTTCACAACGAGGATGATCGGTTGAATAAATACCAATTTGCTGACCTTTAGAACCCAAAAAGTCTGATTTTCCGCCGGCGGTTTTAAATGGCCGAACCGGATCATGATTACCTGGAATAGCAAAAAAACGCATACCGTACTTTTTTGCATAATCGTCTAGTATCGTTTTTAAACCATTAAGATGCACAGGTTGGCCATCATCAGTAAAATCCCCAGGCAGGGCAACTAGTTTTACGCCTTTAGCGGCAATATCATCAAGGGTGGCGATTAACGCAAAGTAGTTTTCATTAAATAAGCGAGTTGAATGAATTTGCGCCTGCATGCTGCGAATGCTCACCGCATCCTTTGCTTTATCGACTGGTATGCCCGCAAACCCCGCATCAGAAAAGTCCCCATAAATATCGTGAAAGTGAATGTCGGGCACAAAGGCTATTTGGGTGTTTGTAGCCGGCGCAGCAAAAAGCGGTGTACTGCTCAAACAAATGAGCAATGAAATGAGAAACTTCATTTTAAATATCCTGTGACTGGAACACTTTAAACAAAAAAACGGAAGCAAAATGCTTCCGGTTATTAGCTTTATAATATATTAAAATATAGCGCGAACACCTAATGCAAAGCGTCTTCCAGAGAACTCATACATTGATGGGAAAGCTGGATCTAATGTATATCCTTTAGTCGCTTCATCGGTAATATTAATGCCCTCTAATGTGAATTTTACTGAATCATTAATGCTGTAACCAAATGAGACATCTGTTTGACCATACGCATCACGATAAACTGGATACATATCACGCTCAATGTACTCTACGTATTTGTCTTTATAGTTATATGAAATACGCGCATCAAAGCTTTCATTTTCATAATAAAAAGTCAGGTTGTAGGTTTCATCTGCAAGCCCCTCTGGCGGGGTAGGGATACCTAAGTCAGATGCACCCGTTAAGGAGTTATTTAATGTCGTGTAGTTAGCATTGACACCAAAACCTTCTAACATGCTACTAAAACGAGCAAATGGAATTTGTGCAATAAACTCAACACCACTAACATCATACGAGCCTTCGGCATTCACTTTTTGATAAACATCAAAATCATAAACACCGTCAACAGTACCATTATCATTGTACTTAGTTACGCCATTAACAACACCAGTGAGTGATTCACGTACGACGCCTTCAATTTCTTTTTCAAAGTAAGAAACCGCTAATAAGCCGCCATCTTCTAAATACCACTCCAAGCCCAGTTCCCATTGATCAGCATAGGTTGGTTTTAAATCAGGGTTACCATCGCGATATTTAAACTCACTTAAGCTCACTGTACGTTTATAAGCGATATCCGTTAATGATGGACGCATAAGCGTTTGTGATGCCGCAGCACGTAAAACTAAGTCATTATTAAGCTCAAGGGTAAAGTTAATACTTGGCAGTACTTCAGTGTAACCACCACTTTTAGAGACTGGTGTTGACGTATAAGATGTTGAGCCATCATCATTTTGTACTTGGTGATAACCTGATGAATCAACTTTAGTATCAATATAACGCACACCGGTATTCAAGGTTGCGGGCATATCGCCAATATCAAAAGCAAAATCAGCCATTGCATAAATAGCCGTGGTTTTTTCTTCTACTTGATAATATTGGTCTGGTTCGAAATCAACACCAAAGCCTTCATATCTAAGTTGGTTACGAGCATAACGATTAGAAATTTGACTCCAACCTTGTTTAGACGGTACGTCAGATAGATACTCGCCACCATTAACCAAATCTGAAATATTAGTTAGTTCACTGTCAGCTAACGTACGCGTGCCTACCCAAGAGGTATCACCTACTGATGGACCTGTTGCTCGGTTAGTACCATAATTACGCTCTTTTGATTTGTCGGTATACCGCGCCCCAAACTGCAACTTGGTTAACGCAGGGAAGGAATCTAAGCTAAATTGGCGAGAGAAATCCAATTGAGCAGCATATTTATCATCTGAGATTGCTTCAAGATTAACTTCGTTATAGTCAAATAAATAAGCCTCAGGTGAGTTATACATATCAAATGTATCAGGATTATTACTTGGTATAGTTTCTGCGCCTGTGCTGGTATAACGTGAACGTGTTGCACGATAGGCTGTATGTTTTAAATTAGTGGATTCGGTTGTTTTATCTGCGCCACTATAACCCACTAAACCGTATATATCCCAGTCACCTACAACCCAGTCCATTGCAATGCTAAATTGTTGGTAGTCAGTATCACTACTGTGTTCTTTACTTAAAAATTCGTGTTGAGTAGCCGCATAGTCAACGTCGGTTAGAACAGTGATACCGTAATCACCTAGCGTAGAGCTATCATATTGATTAATGCGTTCTAAAGAGCTAACACTTGATGCGGCATAAGCGGATGCATCATATTCGTCTTCATGATCATCAAAATTACCCAGTAAGCCATCAAAGGTTAAGCTAAATTCGCTGCTAGGTTTATATTGTAATGATAGTGTTGCACCCCATTTTTCTTGCTCTGTTAAGTATGAACGATCGCCTACTTTATTTAAAAACACCACGCGGCTTGTTTCATCACTATCAAAGCGATCATTAATTGTTATACCGGTATCACGCTCTAATACGTCCGCAGCTTGGTCAGATTGCCATTGCGATGAGCCTTTCTTTTCTAAAAATCGAGAAAGGGGGCGAAAATCGATCCCTGAGTTACTATCAGTACGATTAGTCCGTTGAGAGAATGCAAACGAGGCAAGTGCCCCCCAATCACCAAATATATCACTGGCTAAAAAGGTTAGTTTAGGATCTGATTTTTCTGATATTTCGTTATAAGCCCCTTCGACCGATGCCACTAACTTACGGCCGTCATAATCAAATGGTCTTGCTGTTGTGATTGCGACTGAACCTGCAATACCGCCTTCTTCATCCGCAGCCGTTGATGATTTTTTTACAGTAACACTTTGAATAATTTCAGAGGCAAACATATCAAATTCAACATCACGTCCGCCACTGCCCGATGCCGTAGCAAGATTATTGATTGATACGAACGTAAATTCACTCGGTAAACTACGTACATTCACCTTTTGACCTAAGCCCTTATTACGCTCAATAGTCACCCCTGGCATACGCTGTAGCGCTTCGGCTAAGTTTTGCTCAGGAAAATCCGCAATATCTGAAGCGACTATCGAATCAGAAAAGCCAATATTACTACGTTTTAAATCAATCGCTTGCTCTAAGCTTTTAATATAACTACCGGTTACGACGATTTGCTCCATCGCTTGATCTTCTTTTTCAGTTTCTTGTGCATAGCTTGGTGCTACAAATAACGAGCTAAGTGCTAATGCTAACGGTGATAGAGTAAAAATTCGCTTAGTCATCATGTTGGTCCTGTTGTATGTATTACGACTTTAAATTGATTTCACTTCTAATGACGGTGCAAAAATTTAATAGGGGACGTATTTATTTGATGAAGTTTTTATGTCGGTTTTGCGACAGCGCGCTCATAAAAATGTCATCAAATGATCACATCAATATCCACTTTTTTGCTCTAGTATGGCGCCTAATTAAAGGAAAATGCTGTAAATACAATAAAATGATATCGCAAACACAACCGCCTCTATCGCTTGCAAGCAAGCAAAGTCAATCTCATCGACCATTGGTTAAATGTTTTATTGCGAATCAAGATGCATTAAAAAGTTTCTTTCGTCGGGCGGTTGGTGAACAAGCCGATGCGGACGATTTATTTCAAAAATTGTTGCTCAAAGCATTAAAAATAGAATGTACCGATCATATTGATAACCCACTAGCGTATGGTTATCGGATGGCACATCATTTAGTGATTGACCATCACAAAGAGCAAAGTAAATATCCCGAGTGCCTAGAGCATGAGCCATTAAGTACAGAGCTTTCCCTTGAAAACTTACTCGACCATGAGCAACGACTGCGTTTATATCAACAGGTACTCACACAAATGCCTGCGCTACGTCGTGATGTGTTTACTCGAAGGCGGTTACATGGCGAAAGCCGCCAACAAATAGCGCAAAGCTTAGGGTTCTCAGAAGAAGCGGTAAAAAAGCATATTTCCCGCGCGATGGATATGCTCAAAGACGCAATCAGCGAATTTATTGCCGACTAAGTGTCCCCTTAATGAACGTTAAGTCGTTATATCAATAATAGAGATAGATAGAGAAATAACATGGTCACCTCATCCAAACATGACGATGAAAATAAAGATCCACTTAAGCAAGCGATTTGGCAAGATGCCGCACTCATTGCAGCATTACAAAAATTAGACTCACAAACACAAGTGAATCAGCCAACACAGGCAGAACCTAGCCAAGAAAAGCCTTTTTGGTTGTGGGGAAGTGCGCTTGCAGCCAGTATTATTGTGGCCGTGGTTGGCGTTATGCAATTAAGCTCAGAGGTAACCCCTGAAGCTTCTTCGCTCGTTGCTGCACAACAGTATTTTGCCACTGAAGCCACTGATATTACTTTGTCAGATGGCTCTGAAGTTGCATTAAATACACACACTAATTTGCAATTTAATGAAAACGATAAAGCCAGACAAGCAACCCTGAGTAAAGGCGAAGCTTATTTTTCAGTAAAACGTGATGAACATCGCCCGTTCACCATCAATACCGGTAACGCAACAATAAGCGTATTAGGCACCGCTTTTAATATCGATAAAACCCTACGCGAAACCACAATTGATGTGTTTCATGGCAAGGTGGCGGTAACCACACCAGATAACGCACAGCGAGTAGAATTAGTAAAAGGGCAGCGAGCTCGCGTTCATAATAATCATATTATTGTAAGTACATTTAAAGCACAGCAGCCTGATTGGCAACTTGGCTGGCTTGATTTAGAAAATGTCACCATTAATGATGCTATTTTTCAACTTAATCGCTATACCGACAAACCATTAGTTCTGAGTAATGTGGATGCTAACTTACGAGTCAGCGGTCGTTTTAAAACAACCGATGTCGTTGGCGCGGCATCTTTAATCGCGCAATTAAACCAGCTTGAGGTTAATCGCTTTGACGACAGTATTGTATTGTCGCCAACAAACTAGTTTGAGCATATTTTTGCAGTTGGTGGCATTGTCATAAATTGTTCATTTATATTCTGCACACTGTCGTTTTATTAATGAAGTAGCAAGGCCGTTCATAGATGTTACGTATAAGCAGTTTTTTATGTGTAGCACTCTCGATTTTTTCTATTGCAGCTGATGCCGCAACGGCCAGTTTAATAGAGCAATTAACTGACCTATCTAAACGGTTTTCCACTGCGATAATATACAACACCTCATTACTAGCAGGCTTAACCGTTGAGCCCAGTACTCAAACCACACTTGAGCAAACTCTTGATTTATGGCTGACTCCTAGGCAATTAAGCTGGCAAAAAACCGCTTCTGGCATCGTTATTTTTCAAACCGCAACATCAGTACCAGCACCGGCAATATCAATACCCGAAACTAACAATACGCAGGTGCTTGAAGAAGTAACAGTAACCGAGTCGTTACCCACACCATCCAATGGTGATGCCTATAACCACAATTACCAACAAGCAATTAACTACGCCCAACAAATAAAGAGTAACTATGTAGGGCAAAGCGAAATAGCTGTAGGCGCAATGCTCAATCAACTGCCAGCTGAAAATCTTGCCGAGGCACTACAAGCAGTACCCGGTATAAGCATTACCCGCGATCGCGGTGAAGCCCTTAATATTAATGCCATGGGATTGGGTGCGGAATATCAATTAACGCTGTTCAATGGTCATCGCCTTGCAAATACCGAAAACGTTCGTAACTCAAACCAATATGGGCAACAACATCGCTTTGATATATTTAGCGCTGGGTTATTTTCAAATATCGCGGTTTATAAAACTTCAAATTCAAGCCTTCCTAGTGGTGCAGTAGGCGCTACCGTTAACTTGCTCAGCGATGACCCCCTTGCTTATCAAGACAATAACCTACAAGTTATGCTCACCACCGCTGCGCTTGAAGGTGAACAAAACCTTCAACCAAGCTTTGGATTAACAGGCAATGCCAAAACAGCAGATGGTGACTTAGCTGTGATGGTAAAAATGAACTATGAAAACCGTCTGCAACGTCAGTTTCAGTTTGAAACCTGGCACTGGGGAGAAAATGGCGGCGCACCGCAGCCTTACCAATGGCCTGATATTAATAAAAACATCTTGGTGCCTACAGATGGCTTAGCACTGACCATAGAAAACGAAGATCGCACTCGCGCAACATATTATGGCGCTTTAGCCTGGCAAGCTACTGAGCGTTTAAAGCTTAATACTCTGTGGTTTAGATCAGATACTGACTTTTCGTTTGATGAGCACCGTATTTCAATTAACCCACAAAGTCAGTCAGCTCAAGCACAGGTTAACGATGAAAATAATAGCTTAAACCAATTTGTGTTTAACGATGTAAATGCCAAAACAAGCCGTGAAGAATCCAACTTATATTATGCCAACCAAACCATACAAGTTGATGCTAACTGGCAACCAAGTGCGCATTTACCCTTAACGCTTTTGCCATTTTACAGTAGCAGTAAAGCAAACAGTAAAACCAAAGAACCTATCTCTCGCGTTCATGGGGCTATTTCGCCTATGCAGGCAGACGTTGTTTTACAAAATACATCGGTTGATAGCTTTAATTTTGCAGGCAACCTAGGGTTGGTAAGTAGCTACTCACATATTAATCAAATGAGCAAACGCACTATTAATGTGCTTAATGAAGTGGACGAGTGGGGCATTGATAGTCATTGGAGTCGTGAAAATTATTGGGGCTTACAAGCGCTGGATATCGGCTTTTTACATTCAACCCAACATTATGACTACACCCGCAAAGATATAAGTTTATCCCCCTTAGCTTTAGAGCAACTACCGAATCTAGATGGTCGTTGGCTTGAACCAATCACTAATAAATTTTCAGCTGAGTTTATGAACGCAGATGTACAGCCTTGGCTAATCCCAAAAAGTGACCTTTTTCAACTTTATGATATTGATTTATCGTTCGCTGAAATGAGTGATAGTGACCGATTAAATAGTTACAAAGTAAGCTTTGTATCAAAGGAAGGATACATCTCTTCAAAGTGGCAATTTGAGCAAGTAACGTTAAGCACAGGCTTGCGATACAGCAATACATTAAGTGAAACAAAAGGCTCGCAGCTTGCAACAACAGGGGAATTAGCGCCCATCAATAGCAGCAATAAAGATAACACTTGGTTACCGTCCGTTAATTTAAAATGGCAGCCTTCGCAATTTTGGCAATGGCGAGGGGGCTTTAGCCGCTCTTTAAATCGGCCAAATTACTCTGATTTAAACCCAAAACTGCATATAAACTCAGGTGGTTTACCTTATGCAGAGCTGGGTAACCCCAATTTACACCCAGTTATAGCCAATACCAGTACGCTCTCTGTTAACTGGCAACAAGCAGATTTAAACGCGCAATTGCTGGGCTTTAACCACCACATGAATAACTTTATTGTTGAGCAAGCAGCAAGCTTAAATTATCAAGGCCTGCAATATAACTCATTGCAACGTACTAACGATGGCAAAGCCAAGATAAATGGCTTACAAGCAAGTAGCCAGTGGCAGTTACCGATATATAGTCCATGGTTTCTACAAAGCCAATTATCAGCAAGCATAACCCATATAAACAAAGCTGATGTAAGCACCTTCGCTGGCAATCACTTTAAAGTTGAAGGAGTCTCTGACTGGACAGGTAACCTGCGCTTTTTGGTCAGTGATAATAAATGGCAAGCTGCATTTAATATTAATTACCGCAGTGAGTTTCTTGAACAACGCGATATTAGTAATAATGCCGACACTTATGTTGCGGCTTACACCAGCACTGACTTAAGCTTCAGCTGGTTTTACTCAGCCAATGCCAGCCTGCGCTTAGACATGTTTAACGCCACCAATGAAACACTCACCCGCACAGCTAAAACCGACTATGCGAGTTCATTAATGAAAGCAGAAGAATTTGGCCGCCGTGTGGTAGTTAGCTTGTCATTAAGAATATAAGTTTTTGAATTTACCACACGTAAACAAAGATCGCTTTTGTAAACCCCCATTACGTTTTGAGTAAAAATAATACAAGCAACTAATGTTTAAAGCTAGCTTATGCAAACCCAGTAGCCGCTGAGTTAATGGCTTGCTAGTATCGAAATGATACATAACGATAATTACCTCATGCAATCCTCAAAAAAAGACGAAGATGGCCCAAATACACATGTTTTATATAGCCAAAGTGAAGGTGGCATAAATTGGGGTGAGTTTAAATCGGTATTAAATAAAGCAGGCACGTCACTAAATGGCGTTATTGAACAGGATTTAAAAGCCTAACAACCGGCCTTTTAGTAAATATGTTAGCGATGAGCTAGAGCCTAGCTGGTTTATCAATAAAGCAAACAACGTGGTTATGACTTTTCGTGACCAACAAACTCTACCGACCATGCAGTATCAAGGTAAATACAAACGCATTGGTTACAGCTACCCAAAAAGTTATATTTGGCAAAAGAGCTTATTTATAAGCTGCGCAGTTAACAAAGAAGACATAGCCGTAACAAAGCTAGACTTAGCGCAGTTTCAGGAAGCCGTTAAATAAGAGCTTTCAAGCAGCAACATAACTGAGATGCAGCGCAAGCTCTTTAGCTCGACTGTAAGCATTTTCTAGTGATTGTTGATGACGAGTATCGGCAAACTCTTGATACTCACAGGCAATTTCATGAATTGTGCTCACGCCTAAATATTTGCTCAACGTACGTAAGTGCGGCACTAAATGGCTCATATGCTCACGAATACCACCTTGCTCAAAACCAAACTCACCGCTTGAGGTGATCACAACCAAAGTCTTACCGCCAAGTAAAGGCAGCAGCGGAAAGTTTCCACGGGCCAGATCAAAATCAAAAGTTTTGTTGATCCTAACAACTAGATCAAACCAGGCTTTCAGCTGCGCTGGCATACCGTAGTTATACATAGGCGAGGAAATCACAATAATGTCAGCACCAGCAATTTCTGCAATGAGTAAGTCTGACAACGCCAGTAACTGCTTTTGCTCATTAGTCTTTTTATCATCAGGAGTAAATACCGCACCTATCCAGTCTTGGGTAATAAAAGGCGGCGGATTCACACCTACATCACGATAAATATACTCATCTATGCTTTGCTGCTGAGTAACGCTCTCTATAAAACGCTTAGCAATATTTTTAGAGATTGAATCGTGATCTGGATTGTCATTTTTAACGGCTCTGATGCTTGCATCAATGTGTAGTAGGGTGGTCATGCTGTTTATCCTGTTAGTAATTGTGCGGTCATCATCCAACTAACAGAGGCTTTTCACAAACGAGTTAACCTCACCTATAAATAAGTTATACTCATCTATAGTCAATTTTATTATTTGCCAATATCACTTATGCTAGTATCACTACAAGCGCTTAAAGCCTTTGAAGCTGCGGCGCGTTTAGGCAGCTTTAAAGCCGCCGCTGATGAACTATCACTCACGCCAACCGCGATTTCACACCATATAAATAATCTTGAAAGCCGTTTAAATGTGGATTTATTTTACCGCCAAGTAAGAAAGATCACTCTCACTCCCACTGGTGAATATTTAAGTGCGGCCACAAGTGACGGCTTTAACCGCATCGACCAAGCACTGGCAACTGTGCAAGCCACAGGGGCAACAGTTAAAATAACCACCACCTCGTCACTGGCCGCCCTGCGCTTAATACCCGCATTGCAGGAATTATCTATAAACCAGCCTAATCTTGAGGTAGATATATCAACCAGTGAAGCCGTTGATAAACAATTACACACATTACCCATTCGCTTTGGCCAGCAGCGCAATATAAACGCAGATGACATTATAAAAACCGAACATTTTAACCTGTTTGGCTCATACAAAGCCGCCGATATCCCATGGCAAAATGGCCCTGTTACGCTGTATACCACAAAATGGAAAAACAACGCCCTGAGTGAGCCACCACTTAAACAATGGCTTACTCAAAACAACTTAGATCCTGCGTTATTTATTATCAAAACCTTTGACCAAGAGCTATTTGGCATTCAAGAAGCTATGGCAGGCTCAGGACTGGTGTTTTGCTCAACCACTCTTGTGCAACGACTTTTAAACACCGAGTTACTTAAAAACTTTAATACTCACGCGGTTGAATCTGAGTTTTGCTACTACATACCGAATAAACAGCGCTTTCAAACCCGAGATACACGCCTAGTTTTAGAATGGGTGGAAGGGCTGTTGAATTAGTGATACTAGTTAGGTTAGTAGTGACATAAATTCACAGTTTATTGTGAATTTAGGTGATTCTGAGCCTGTTTTGACATTAATTCACAGAATACTGTGAATTTTTGATTGGCACTCAAAAGCCACAATAAAATGAATATGGTAGCTAAAAGTAGGGGTTGTTGCTTTATCATTTCGGTTTAGAATTTAACCGATATTTTTAAGCGAGTTAATTTCAGTAGTTAGTCACCAAAAACACTAAATCACCGAACATCATTCTACAGTTTTAAGAGATTAACTAGCACCTTAATAATAAGTTTAGATTGATACTTACAATAATAAAATCATGAAGTTATTTTAAAGTCATCTATATTTTTATAGTCATTATAATTCTTATAAGGAAATCGGAATGTTTCTTAAGGAACTTCAATTAACTAATTTCAGAAAATTTGAAAGCTTAAAAGTCAACTTTCAAAAAGGCTTAAATGTACTTGTTGGTGAAAATGATTCCGGCAAAACCACTATAGTTGATGCGATTCGTTATATATTAAATACAAAAAGTTTTGAAAACATTCGATTTGAGCCAAGAGATTTTTATAAACCAACTAAAGTTACAGATGGTGACCCGCAACCTAAAAGAGCTGAAATATTTACCATTACCGCGATTTTTTCTGATTTTAAAGATCAAGAAGCTGCTAAATTTATTGAGTGGGGTTATTTCTGTGAAGAAAAGGAATTTGAGTTAAGGTTATTTCTAAAAGCAAAATTACTAGATAACGATAGAATTACTTGGGATATAAAAGCTGGTCCTTTAGGTGCAGAATCTCAGATGGATGGTGATGCAAAAGCTTTGTTGCAAGTTACGTATTTAAAGCCTTTACGAGACGCAGAAGCCGAAATGACGCCAGGTTATCGTTCGCGTCTTGCACAGATATTGCAGAGCCACGATAGTTTTAAAAAAGTAACAGGGGTTGATGGCCAGTACGAAAAACATGAATTGGAAAATATTATTGAAAATGCCAACACTGAAATTTCTACGTTTCTGAGCAGCGTTAAAACTACAACAACCAATTCCTCAAGCATAATTGAAAGTATTAACTCCTACATTAAGAATTTTCGCCAAATAGATGATAAACGAGAAGCATCCGTAAAAATTGCAGATCCTGAATTACACAAGATACTAAAAACTCTAGGCTTAGAACTTGAAGAAAATAGCTCTGGATTGGGTACACTCAATAAACTTTTTATGGCGGCTGAGTTACTGCACCTTGAAACAGACCCTTTTGATACTTTACAGCTTTGTTTGATAGAAGAATTAGAAGCTCATTTACATCCACAAGCTCAGCTGCGAGTAATTAGCGCTCTAAAAGACATTAGCGGAAAAAATAGCAATCAATTTATTTTAACCACACATAGCACAACAATTGGTGCATCTATTAGTCTAGAGAATCTAATTTTATGCCGAGGGCAAAATGTATATCCAATGTGGCAAGGGCAAACCGAGTTAGATATAGGTGATTATAAATTTCTGCAACGGTTTTTAGATTCAACCAAAGCAAATATGTTTTTTGCACGTGGCGTCATTATGGTAGAAGGCGATGCCGAAAATATCTTAATACCCACTATTGCTGAATTAATTGGCAAACCGTTACATAAATATGGGGTTTCAATTGTCAATGTTGGTAGTACCGCATTTTTACGCTACTCAAAAATATTTCAAAGAAAAAATTTACACGAACAGAATTTACCTGAATTAGATTTACCCGTATCAGTGATCACCGATTTAGATATTCCCGCAATTGAATATTTCGATAGTGAACAGAAAGATAAACCTGAGTATTATCAAATTAAAGAAAATGTCTTAACAGATACTAATGAAAGTTCTCATTGTTTAGAAAGTATTCATAACAATATTTATACAACTTTAGATGACTTAAAAGCAGCGGTAAAATCCGCAATCGGTCAAACCACTATGCCTAAAGGGTTAAATACTCAAATCGCAAATTGGAAAATAAAACTCGATGCAAACAATATCCAAGACATTAGAGCCGCTAAATCGCAAACCCTAAAACGTAAATTCGACAGCCAAAATATTAAAGTATTCACCAATAAAAACTGGACGCTAGAATATGATTTAGCCTGTAGTGAAGAATTGCGAGATAATTTTGCTTTAGCGGTTCAAATAGCTAAAAAAATCAAATCATCAGAAAGCTATTTTAATGAGTTATTTTATGAAAATGGCAAGTTTCAAATACCCAACGAGATATATATAGAAGATGTTCAAGCTAAAACCTCTGAAGATATTGCTTATCACATATTCAAACCGTTTGTTGATTCAGCAAGCCCATCAAAAGCCGTTACCGCGCAAATATTTTCTGAAATATTAGAGTTAAAAAAAGACAACCTAGTTGATATCTTAAAACATGATAGTTATTTAAAATACATTATTGACGCCATTGACTATGCGTGTGGAAAATTTAACGAGGAAGAACAAGCAAATGATTAAATTCTCTTTTACTGATGAAGAAATACAGTCAGCGTGCAAAGAACTTGGCTTACCTGAAAACACTTTTGAAGATAAAACCAGTGAGCGGCGAAAAATAATAGATTGTTGGAATGATGCTAATATTATCGCTTGTCCGGGTAGTGGTAAAACCACAGTCCTACTAGTAAAACTTTTATTGCTATCACAGCGCATGCCATTTGAAGATGGTAGTGGTATTTGTGTATTAACCCATACAAATGTGGCCATTGATGAGATAAAAAACAGACTGGGCAACAAAGTAGATCTTTTATTTAAGTACCCTAATTTTTTCGGCACAATTCAGAGTTTTGTTGATAAGTTTTTAGCATTGCCTGCTTTTAGATTACACCCTGAGACAGCTAATTCCACTTTCATAAAATTTGATAACGGTACTATTAAAAAACTAAAAATAAATGCATTCTATAATATTGGTTTTGGAAAGGGTGATAAGAAAACGTTATGCAATTATTTGTATGGTCAAGCTAATCAGGATCCTGCTTCAAAAAAATTAAATGGTAAACAAAAGACAGAGAAAGCTATTGAACTGCTAAATTCCCTAGAGTTTACCTTGTTAGATAATATAATCCGACGCCCTAATGGAAAAACCTTTTTAAAAGATGTTAATAACGAAAAATATCAAGCTATAAGAGTTATTTGTTTTGATATTTGGAGACGTGGGATTCTTAGCTTTGACGATGCTTTTAATTTTGCAAATTGGTATTTGACAGAACACTCAATTTTAATTAAAAACATTATATCAAAACGATTTAGTTTGTTGTTCGCAGACGAGATGCAAGACACTCAACTACATCAAATGGACATTATTAGTTCAGTATTTAACGAAGCTGTTACCAAGCAATATTTTGGTGATCCAGACCAAGCCATTTTTAATGGGTTTTCAGATGAAAAGTCAGCATGGAGGGACAATATAGTGGGATTTGAAAGATTAGCTATTTCTGACAGTAAAAGGTTTGGTAATGAGATAGCTGCATGTATTAATCCTTTCAAACAAGTGTTACCAAGCATTTCAGGTAATACACAAAAACAGTCACTTCAACCAACAATTTTATTGTTTGATCAATCCGAACAGGCGGTTGGTTTATTTGTTAAACAAATACACAACCACAAGCTTTTAGATAATGATTGGAGAAGCACTTCTGCGCGCTTTAATTTAGTAGGTTCTGTTGGAAAAGCGCCTGCAGAAGATACCAAATTAACCATTAATTCCTACGTTCCAAATTATTCTAAAGAAGCAACTAAGCGAAAAACCAATTTCGACAATCTCATTTCATATTTTCAGAAAAGACCTGCGGAAGAAACAAAGCAATTTGGCACAAAAGTGTATTATGAGCTTTTTGTTAACGCGCTTGTGGCAATGCTGAATTTAATGCCGAATAATCAATATACAAAAAGCAAATTGTTGGCAGAACTAAAAGAAAACAACCCTGAGTTTTTAACCGCCTTTAATCTTTTTATTTTTAACTGTATTCAACAGATTGAAACAGATACCATTTTACCAATTGATGTAAAAACAAAGTTCATCAATTTATTAACCCAATATAACTATCAAATTCCGCAAAATACTTCTTTCATAAATGAAAACCAGATCAATTCAATTGACGCCTTTACACAAAAAAATAATGTAATAGTTGAAGACGGAATAGAGATAAAGGTCGGCACAATTCATTCCATAAAAGGTGAAACACATATGGCGACATTGTTGGTTGAAAATGAAAACTATGGTGCCAGTGAATCGTCTTACTTTTGGGATCATAAATCAGGTAATGATTTATTTTGCCCTAACAATACTTATAAAAGACCAAAAACATCTTATGCTCAATTAGAGCAGCGCCTAAAAACAACTTACGTAGCCATGAGCCGACCGACACATTTATTATGTGTAGCCGTACAGAAATCAAAGGCAAGTTGTCCGACATGCCAGCCAGATAAAAAAGCCAGTTGTAAATGGAAAGTAGTATGAAATTTCACAGGAGAACTTGAAGCCAACTAGGTACAAAATATTGGGTTTAGCTGCACTTTACCCAACCTATCGTAGCTAAAACCTTTCCCCTTTAACCTTTTATCTTGCAACTCAGCTGTAAACCCCCGTTACATTTTGATTAAAAAAGCCACATACTATTTATTAGTATGCGGCTTTTTAGCAATTTTAATACTCAACTTTGAGAATGTTTTAGAGTATATTTAGTGAAAAATCTCAGTAATTAGTTATATCAACATAAATTGAACTATAAAATCTGAAATGCTATAAATCTATCAACTCATATGATTTACAACGCACTTAGTGAATTAAGCATAAAACCGATTAAAATAGAGTTATTGCTATTTCTAATATCAATATAAGTTGAATCCCATAAAAAATAAAAATAGTTCACTTGTATCTTTATGGTTATGGTTATGGTTATGGTTATGCAATGAGCGTTAACCCAAATGCTATTAGCCCTAAGGCACAAACTTGATTGATTTTTCGGCCAAATCGTTCAAAAAAACCAATGGCTTTACTCGAAGTAACAAAAAATGATACTAAGTAAAACCAAGCTATGTGTAACAACACTATATACAACCCACAAAGCAGTAAAAAGAATAAATTGTTATCACTTCCCTGTGTTATTAATTGACTAAATACACTAAGAAAAAACAATACTGTTTTAGGATTGAGTGTATTACAAAGAAAACCCTGCAAAAAACATTTCACAAAGTTGTTATCCAAAGGCTTTTTATCTTCACCTTTAGCCATAATTAATTTAGAGCTAAATAATCCAGTGAAACCAAGATAAATTAAATATGCTGAACCAGCGTATTTTAGTATATTGAAAGCAGTTTCATTCTGTGAAAATAAGTAACTTATTCCAACTATTGAATAAGTCACGTGAATACAAACACCAACCCCAATACCTATGCCAGTAACAACCCCAGCTTTACGCCCTCCAATAACACTATTTTTAAAAACCAAAACAAAGTCTGCTCCCGGACTTATAACGATTAATAAAGCTAACACTACAAAACTTACGATTTCCATACCTGTTCCTATTTACATATAATCGATATCCATTGTAATGAATAATAAGCAGGTTATAATCGAAAAAAACACATAGCTAGTGTGAGTAAATTTCACAGATGAGACACCTTAAAGCCTTTCACGTTTTCCATATTACAGCAGAGTCTTCTAGCTACAGTGAAGCTGCTGATAAGTTACACATAACTCACGGAGCGGTGAGTAAACAAGTAAAATTATTAGAAACTCACCTGTCTCAATGTCTATTTTACAAGGAAGGCAGAAATATGCGGCTTACATCCAAAGGAAAATTACTTAAGCAATACACAAATAAAGCTTTTGAAGCATTAGATACAGGAGTTAAGAAATTAACGATAGCAGCGGATAATTACCTCGAAGTTTCTTGTGAACCAACACTCACCATGCGCTGGCTAATGCCTCGGATCTCTAATTTCTATAAAATCTCAGATATTGATATACGATTGTCGACAGCTGGGGGGCCTATTTTTTTAGGCGAGTCAGGGCTATCAATGGCAATCCGACGAGACGACTTTGATGTTCCTACTCACCATGTTAAAAATAAATTAGTTGAAGAGTGGGTTGGGCCAGTGATGTCTTTCCAATATTGGGAAAGGTTTAAAAATAACCTAGCAAATATAACCCTACTCCATAGCAAGACGCGTATCCATGCATGGAAAAGCTGGCTAAGTGCATCAAACTTTAATATTCAGCTAAATAACAATAACCAATCTTTTGATCATTTTTACTTTTGTTTGCAGGCTGCTGCTGATGGTTTGGGGGTTGCAATCGGGTCATTTCCTTTAGTTGCTGATGATCTCAATCATGGAAGACTCATAGCACCTTTTGGTTTTATCAAATCAGGCCATAATTACGTTCTACTTCAACAATCACAAAAGCAAGGAGTCAAAGAAGAGCAATTCCAAAAATGGCTAGAAGTAGAACTGTCAAAGTGTATTCCAGATGAAGACGGGATGAAGCCTTGCTTTTTACCTGCTTCTATTTAATCTACTTATCATAGTAAAGTTTAACTTATTGATAATATTAACAATCTTATTTTTAGTTATGAACTATCTATTAGTTGCCTTAACACTACCACTCAACATTTGTTAAGGTAAAATAAAGTGACTGTCTTTAGACTTTGTGAGAACGCTCTGCTAAGGTTGGGCTGTTTTTAGCTGAGACTTACGGGCAAGAAGTTTCAAGGTTTAACACCTTCTTCACAGATTACTTATCTTTTCTTGTAATTGGCACTCCAGCCCCTGAATCTGTCAGTGTAGATTACGATAAAATAATGAACATTATTGAAGATTAATGATGTCCATTATAATGATAAAATTCAAAAATCCAGTAAATAGAACAATGCAAGATATCGAGTCGGACTATTATTTTTTTGGGTAAGCTCGTTATGACATTACAACAATACGGCAAGCACCTGATGAAAATGGAGTTATATCCTTGATGAATATCAAAGCCTGTTGCAGTCGCTGTAACCGAAAATAAAAGAGTGTGAATATGGTCACAAATTAAAAATAGAACACTGCGTAGTTCACCGAATGTTAATCATCAGTCGTCCTGTAAACAAACACTTATAAATATGTTACTTTGCTCCCTGATATAATTAATAGCTATGGGATAGATAAATGAAAATACTCATATGGATTGGAATTATATTTTTAGTCATCCCACTTGTTGGTGCCTTAATCGCTTTTATTTTTGGCTTATATGTTAATAATCCAAGCACGCATAACGCGACTGCTTATGATAGTAAAATTAGCAATCAATATTACTTGCGAGACGGTAAAGTCGTTTATGTTTTAGATGGCAATTTTTTCCAAATTGGAGGCTCCCCAATAGAAGGAGCTGACCCTGATACGTTCAATGTAATTAGTCAGTCTTACGCTAAAGATAGTAATAGTGTTTATTACAACGGAAGACGAGTTGAGGGTGCTGATCCTAGTTCAATTCAGCTGGTAACATCGGGTATTAATGCGAGTAAAGAAGAATCTGGTTATCTTATTAGTGGTGGCAAAGTTTTTTGTTATGGGCAAATGATAGAAGGTGCAGACGCCGCTTCGTTCTCTTATTTGCTGGGCTCATATGCCATGGATAAAGAATATTTATATTATTACACTGATGTGAAATTTTCACGTAAAGCAATGCCAGAAGCGATAAAAAATGCAAATGAACGTTATATTCGCCATGGTGAACAGGTAATTTATCAAGGAAAAATAATTAGTAACGAAGCCAGTCGTTTTAAAATTATTAATGATGAATATGCAGTAGATGAACAGCATGTTTATTCACATGGTGATGTTGTTGAGGATATGGTGGCCGATGGTTTTACGGTGATTACGCCTTACTACAGAAAAGATAAAAGCCAAGCGTACTACTTTAATACACCCATACCTGAAAGTGATCCATCTACATTTAAAGTATTAAATGATTCTGTTGCCAAAGATAATAAGCATGTTTATTACAACGGTTATATTGTTGACAATAGAACGGTGGCAGAAGTGAGCCGGTCTGATGCTAGCGAGCTTGAGAAATTATGGAAATGGAAGTCTCTTCACTTAAGCCCAACGCGGGTGATTCTGGTTCCTACTGATGATGTTAAAAACATCACAAATAATTTTTATGCTTACAATAACGAAGTGTATGGCAGAAATAATAAGCTGGTCGGTGTTAAACCTGAAGATGTGGTTATTCTTGATGAATATGAAAAAATATTTGTTCGTATAGGGGGTGAGATTTTTTATTATCATATAGCCATTGAAGGTGCGGATCCAAACACTTTCACCGTAATATCCGATCGTTTCTCAAAAGATGCAAACTATGTTTATTGGGAAGAGTATAAGGTAGTCGATGCCGATCCGTTAACCTTTGAATATGAAGAAAATTTATATGCCGACGAAAACGATGCGGGCGAGTACTATTTGAAAATTTCGGAATAAACGCGCAAAGATACAGGGTATTATGATTTACCCTGTATCTCTATTATGTATTCGACTATGGCTTCCTAACAGCATGATAATGCTCTCGTGACAATATCGACTCTTAATTGAGCTTGCCAAGTTTTTGGGGAGCATTGTGCAGCAAAAAAGCATAATTAAGCACATGCTCAGTACAAACCGAAAACGGCAAGTAGTTTTGCATCAAGCCACGTCTAAATAAGTATTCGAGTTGTTTTTCACGCCAGGTATTCGAAAATGCTTGCGCGTTATCGCCAATCATACTTTAAAGTAACGACACAACAACACCATGAGTATTTATAAGCGTACCGTATACATCAAACGCCAGAATGGTTGCCATTTATTACTCCTGTTTAGATCGTTACTAAAACGCGATTTTATCGCTCAGCTTAATCACCATATCAGGTAATAAAGTACAGTAACACTACCGGCGCTTTAAGCACCCACTGTAAACCCCGTTACGATTTGGTTAAAAATACGCGCGGTAAGATAGTGTTTGTTGTGGTCAACTAATTCCAAACCGTGAATTAAGTTTTTCTTCTGCTACACCATGTGATTATGACTATGTGGCCTGCGCCAATTATAATAATTCATCAAGAAGCTAAGATCTTTTTCAGCGTCTTGATAATTACTATAACCCAATGAGGGAACCGATTCTGTTTTTAAACTTCTAAATAGGCGCTCCATCGGCGCATTGTCCCAACAATTCCCTCGGCGGCTCATGCTTTTTTATCCGGTAACGCCATAACCTTTGCTGAAACCTCTTTGCGCCGTATTGGCTTCCTTGATCTGAGTGAAACATCAATTCAGATGGTTTGCCTCGTTGCTCGTAGGTTTTATCTAATGCTATTCTTTCCGTCTAGTTTTTAGATAATAATTAAGACAGATGTAAACTCTAACTCTTTATACTAAGTATTTAAAAGGATCGTTTAGTGATACACAATATTTCAAAATATAGTTTTTTTTGTTTAATTTTATTGCTCATTTCATTGAGTGCTCATGGGCGTAGCCAGTCGACTATGTTTTGCGAAATATCCTCTATCGAGGGCCAAGCAGTCACAATTAATAAGAAAAAGTATGATAATGACCTCAAATATGACTTTCAGCTTATAGATGAACATAAAATAATAACCGTTACAGTGGGAGTTATAAGGCCTGAGCACGACTCTATTTTATTTAAAAACTCAGCGAAAGAAGCATCGAAAATTGAAATTGTGGAAGACTCACACAAAAGATATGAAAAAATGTGGGAAGAGGAGCTTTTTCATACGGTGACTTTATTACATTCTAAAAACCATATTTGGGAGCAACGTGCTGCAAAGCTATCAATTTGGAAAGCTACGTTTAATGAGCATGATAAATTAATAGGCTTTTGGTCAGCAGCAAGTGACGAGGAGATGTTCATTCTTTCATTAAATGCACTAAACGTTTCTAATCAACAGTATTTGCCAACTAATGAAATAGCAAATACTGTTGATGAAATACTTAGCCAGTGCAAAATAAAATCATTAAAAAATGAAATCTAAAAAGTTAAAGGGCTCACAAACACTGCTTCAAATTAACTCTCTACGGGTCAAAAGATTTTAACTTAGCTGTAAACCCCCGTTACGTTTTGATTAAAAAGCCACACACTATTTGTTAGTGTGTGGCTTTTTAGTATTTAAGCTAACTTATTGGTTATTGATTCAATAAGTTTTTTTCAAAAAAATCGGCCATCATGGTGTGATAGTGCAAGGTGGTGCCTTTGCCTTCTCGTAAGCTATGTGAGCGATTTGGATATGAGAAAAACTCAAACTGTTTGTTGTACTTAACAAGCTCGTTAATTAAACGCTCTGAGCCTTGGTAATGAACGTTATCATCCCCTGTACCATGAATAAGCAATAGCTTACCGGTTAGGTTTTTGGCAAAGGTAATTGGCGAGGTGTTGTCGTAACTCTCAGGATCGGTCTTTGGATTACCTGCATAACGCTCTTGGTAGATAGTGTCGTACAAGCGAATGTCTGGCACCGGCGCTGAGGCAATACCGACTTTAAATTTATCACCATGGCGGAACAATAAGTTAAGGGTTGAGCTGCCGCCGCCTGAGTGACCCCATACACCAACACGGTCGGTATCTATTACATCCCAGCGTTTTGCCATGGCATCTAGCGCATCAACTTGGTCTTGTACTGTGATTGAGCCGATTTTTTTATAAATCGATTTACGCCAATCACGGCCTTTTGGTGCTCGCGTGCCACGGTTATCAACCGATGCCACAATAAAGCCTTTTTGCGTTAATAGTGATTTATACAAGTAGCTGTCGCCTTCAAAGCGGTCTTGCACTGTTGAGCCCCACGGTTCGCCATACACGTAAAAAACGATTGGGTATTTTTTACTGTTATCCATGTTTTTAGGGAACATAATGTAGCCATCAAGCTCAGTGCCATCGCTCGCATTCACTTTAAAGAACTCGTGATTTGGTAAGCTTTGCTCTGCGAGTTTTTCTTTCAGCTCTTTATTTTCAACTAAGGTTTTAACATTACTGTGATCGCTTACTTTAATGATCTCTTTAGTTGGCGGCGTGCCAAATTGTGAGTAAGTGTGCATTGCCCATGAGGTATCTTTAGACATGTAATAGCTGTTTGAACCTTGAAATTCAGCAGGCGTTACGCGTACAGGTTTACTACTACCATCCAAAGACGTACTAAATAAATAACGTTGACCTGCATTGTCTGGCGAAGCGGTAAAATACATCACGTTTTTATCTTCGTTTAGCGCCAGCATATCAACAATATCGTAATCACCTGGGGTTAAATCGATAATGGTTTTACCATCGCGAGATACACGATAAAGGTGACGCCAGCCGTCGCGCTCGCTGTGCCAAATAAAGAACTTACCATCTTTTGACCAGTTGGCTTTGTAAAACCACTCGATAAAAGCATCGTCTTTATCTTCTAAAATTTTGGTCAATTGCTGTTTTTGCCAATCGAACAGCCAAACCTTGTTGTGGTTTTGCGGGCGGTTTAAGTCTTGGATCATTAATTCCTTACCGGTGCCTGCCCAGCTAATACGAGGAATATAGCGGTCGCGATTATCGCCTTCAAGTTTGGCCCAGCGGGTTTTCTTATCAGCAAGGCTAACAACCCCCACGCGTACTGCCGAGTTAGTTTCACCGGCTTTTGGGTAAGGAAACTCTTTTAAGGTAGGATAGAGCTCGTCGGTGTTATTGATCATGGTGAAAAACTTAACGCCGCTGGTATCTAGCTGCCAATAGGCGATTGATTTGTTATCTGGGCTCCAACGAAAGCCATCAGCAATGCTGAATTCTTCTTCGTAAACCCAATCAAAGTTACCATTAACGATTTTAGCGCTACCATCGGTTGTAAGCGCTGTTACTTTGTTGCTGCCAACCGCTTGCATATAAATGTTGTTATCGCGCACGTAAGCCACTTTTGAGCTATCTGGTGAGAACTTAGCAAACATTAATTTAGTTGGTTCAACATCTGCGCCACCTAATTGCTGTAATTGATTGGTCTCAAGATTGAGTAACCAAAAATCCCCGCGACTACGAGAGCGCCAAACTTGCTCACTATTGGTAAATACCATCAGCCATTTACCGTCTTTTGACCATTGATAGCTTTCGATTGCAAATGGCTCGTCTGCGCCCTCTGGCAGTAGCTTTTCAAACTCAACTAATACTTTACGGCCCGTGCCATCGGCATTGTAAAATACAATGTCGTTACCTTTTACGCCGTGTTCTTTTTCGTCATCAGCTTTGGCATTCTCAGCGTCGTCTTTTTTATCTTTTTCGCTTTCACGCTCTTCAAGTACTGTATAACCGGTGCCATCATCAAGCCATTTAAAGTAAGTGCTACGCTGTGCCTTGAAATATTTATCTTTATAGATTTGTTCAAGCGACAGTGGATTGCTAATTTGTGTCATTGTTGTAGTAGCCGTGACGTTGTGTGTTACCGAACAGCCTGATAGCGACAGCCCAGCCAGTATCGACAAAACCAGCCCAGAGGTTTTAAGTAATTTCATGTAGTGATCCTAAAAGGGGTTAGCGCGCGTGTATTTATTTACAAGTCGCATTAGCAACACTTTAGCAAAAATTACTTATAAGATCTGAACGTTTGTCGCAATAAGCATAAGGTTAAACCCAAAAGCCTGCAAGCAAAGTTACAGCCACAGGTACATACTGGCTTTTTTGCCTGAAATTTCTAACTCGTATACGTTTTCACACGGGCGTTGTGCCGCGCCATAACATACATGCAGAGGCAGTAAATGCTCTTCTCGAGGGTGACAAAATTGTGCCCCTGGCGCTAGTTTCCAGTTCGTTAAACGTTGCGTGCGCTCAGGCTCTGCAAGCTTAGGACTTGCTAAAGTATCAATTAACCATTGCTCAAAGCTTTGGTTGAGCTTTTGCATAGCCGTTGTTTGTTTAGCAAAAAAAGCCTGCATGTTATGAAAGGTAAAGCCGGAGCCAATGATCAATAAATTTTCATACTCTATTTGCTGCAACACTTGGCCAATTTTGAGGTGCATTGCGGGATCAAGGGTTGGATTTAGCGAAATTTGTACACATGGAATATCTGCCTCAGGAAACATAATTTTTAATGGTACAAACATGCCGTGATCAAAGCCTCGTTGGGTATCAAGGTTGGTAGCAATACCATTGCTTTTTAAAGCCTGCTGCAGTTGTTCAGCAAGCTTTGGCTCACCAGCACAAGGGTAAGCTAACTGATACGCCTGCTCGGGAAAGCCGTAGTAATCATAAATTAATTTAGGTGTTGCTGAGGCTGTGATTGCAATAGGGTTTGCTTCATAGTGAGCGCTGATCATTAAAATAGCACTAGGCTTAGTAATTTTAGCGGCAACTGATTGCAAACAAGTCACCATCTCTTTATGGCTTGGCTCACCAAGCAGCGGTAATGGGCCGCCGCCATGAGATAAAAAGAAAACATTTGTTTGTTGCATACTAACCCCTTAATTAATCAATGTGGTTATTATAATGCACGCACAAATCCAAATTAACTAGCCACAAAAATGCACAGCTAAAGTGCATTTATTAAGGTTTAGATACCATCAACCAAACCGCGATACTGGCAGGGGTCACGCCCTTAATACCTTGGCTTAACTTCTCGCAGCTGAGTATTTTTAGGCTGTACTTCTTTGCATAACTACTCTGTATCTCAGCCGCTGAAACACTATAAGGTGTGCCACAGCGCTTAGATTGATCATACACACAAGTGATCAATAACTGTGGTGCAGCATTACTCAAGGTAATTATGTGCTGAGCATATTGATTACGAATAGCGTATGGCAGCGCCACCAATGCGCCGCGATCATAAATAGCATCAACATGACCTAAATGATCTGCAGTTAAAGCGAATACATCCCCCACCCAAATGCAGATCCCCTGGGCCTGATACGCGCTAAGTAAACCGTGCTTAGTTACTTTTGGCGTGAGCGCTAACTCAATAAATAACTGCCGAACAGCAAGCTCACTGAGTTCAACACCCACAACGTACATGCCTTTATTAAGCAAATAATGAATGTCGACTGTTTTGCCACACAAAGGGATAAACACACGGCTACTAGCAGGTAAATTTAAGTTAGTAAAATAACGATCTAAACTAGGGATTACTTTACCGTCATGAAAACCAATGTCATTGCTTTGCCAGCGCTTTAACCAATATTCAGCCTGCATTACCCCCCCTTCAACTGTAACAGCGCAACCGCAGTTAAATACATGCCAATACCAAATATTGCATGCGATAGTGCACTTTTGAGCCTTGCAGCCATTGGCTTTGCCGTTTTAGCTGCAGCAATGCCAAGCCCAAGCGCAGGCTGCATAATAAAAAACGGGATAACAACGCTAAGCAGCCCAAACAACAGCGCAGGCATTAAGCTTGGCGCTGCAAGCCAGTTATCTGGCATCAGTAATAAAAATAGCAGCGCAAAAATAACCCCGATAAAGTAATGACTAAACCAACCAATTGCGCATTCGTTCGGTTGCACAGCGGCTTTATTAATAGCTAGGTGTTGCCACTTGCCATAGCGCATAAAGCATAGCCAGCGCCCCACCATACAAAAGTTTAAAGAGCTAATACCAAATTTACTAAGTAGCAACGCCCACAGATCAAGTATCGCGGTTGCACCGCTCCCTATAACGATCACTGCTAACCAATCAATCGCTGAAAACATAATGTCACCCTTTGCTGAAAACTAAGTCACTATGATATAGACTTACAAAAACGTTAAATACAAAGCTTTAATCAAACTTAAATTGCAAAAGTGGAATCATGCTAGATGATATAGTGCTGTTTGTGCACATAGTACAACAAGGAGGATTGTCTCAAGCGGGGGAGTATTTATCGCTGCCTGCGGCAACAGTTACGCGGCGTTTACAGCGCCTTGAATCTCGCCTTGGGCAAAAACTGCTGCATCGCTCTGCACGCCAATGCACACTCACACAACAAGGACAGGTGTACTATCAAAGTTATGCCAACTTAGTTGAGCAATTTGAACAAACTCGTTATCAACTTAATCAACAAAAAGAACAACTTAGTGGTAAGCTAAAAGTGCTCGCGCCACTGAATATCTGTCATGGTTTTTTAAAGCCGATGTGGTTGTCGTTTTGCAAGAAATACCCTGATATTCAGTTGGAGCTGATTTTAAGTAATCAACTTGACGATATTATTAAAAACCAAGCTGATTTAGCGCTCAGGATCGGCCCTCAAGCTGATTCGTTATTACAGCAAAAAAAGCTCGCAGAAGCCGACTCTATCTTAGTCGCATCACCTGAGTACCTAACAAATGCAGCAAAACTTGTTGAACCGAACGATTTAAAACATCACCGTTTAATTGGTACAACACTTAGAAATAAATGGCTATTAACGAACACGCAATCATGTGCTACTTACACACACATGTGCCGCTTTAAAAGCATTTATAACGATACTGGCTTTGTAAAATATCAAGTTGCGGATCATCAAGGTATCGGTTTGTTACCGCGCTTTGAAATTATAAATGAGCTACAAACAAAAGAGTTAGTTAGAGTATTGCCACTATGGCAAAGCCTGCCGCGAGAAATTTATGCCATTTGGCCAAGTGGTCGTTTACTTAGTAAAAAAGCGGTTTGTCTTAAAGATTATATGCATAACTTTATCAGTGAACAGTTACCGAACAGTTAAATGTTTTTGTGCCACTGGTACTGCATTTGTTTTGCCGTAAGCTCTGCAAGCTCAGAGCTCCCCAGCTCAGTAACTAATTGCAAGCTCATATCAATACCCGCAGAAATACCGCCAGAAGTAGTTAATTTACCTTGTGACACCCAACGCTTATTTGCGATCACATTTAGAGCTGGGAACATGGCAGCAAGATCGCTCTGATCTTCCCAATGAGTTGTCACCGTTAAACCATCAAGTAAACCCGCTTTGGCCAGTAAAAAAGCGCCTGTGCACACCGAGGCAACTTTGCTAGCAGCACCAGCGGTTTCTCGTATCCAGTTTATTACGGCTGGTTTTTCAAGCTCATGGGTATGCACACCACCTACAACAATCAGCAAATCAATAGCAGGGTGATCAGCAAAACTGTAATGGGGGTTTACACTAAAACCTGCACGGGCAATTACCGGCCCGGCATGCTCTGCCACAAAAAATACCTGCCAGTTATTATTTGCCAAACGTTTTGCAGTACTAAACACTTCAAATGGGCCAGAAAAATCAAGCACTTCTGCATCATCGTAAATGTAGATACCAATGTTCATAAACTATTTACCTTAACGTCATTTGCATCAAACATTAACTTTAACCACCTTAAGTCTTTTGCATCTAAGTTTGCTTGTTTATGTAATGAGGGATCATCATAGACATCTTTATAAACATGGCAGATCGCAACTTCTGTTAACTCACGCCATTTATCGTCATTAAACTCTGATAGCGAGCCATCAGCTAAATTAAAAGAACTGATAGGATCGTGCTCAGCTTCAGTCGTTCTAAGAGTTAACTCTAACTCTTGTAAAATAGGGTTGATCAACTGTAGCGTATTTGCGGCCTCAAACTCTGCAATTATATTGTTTTGAGCTACTTTGATTTCTTTTTCAAGTTGATATTGAGACAGTTTATTAGCAGAGGCACGCACACCGTATTTATTCAGTAGGCCAGTGATGCTTGGCAGCATAGCTTTGGCCGCAATACTTGCTCCTAACAATGGATTTGCAATAGCCGCTAAGCCGCCCACCAAAAGCATTCCGTAGGTGAGTTTTTTATCTAAGGCATCAATATCATTAGCAAGCGACTGTAATGAATTAGTTTGCCCCAAAGCTTGATCACGCATAATTGCATCAGCGCTATTTAGCATGTAATGGCGAAGTCCGGCCTCAGCATGCTCATTAGGAAAATGAAAAATACGCCGCTTAGGTAAGTTATTAATCTCAGGTACGCCGTTTGGTAAATAACGCATGGTGTGTAAAGCGAATTGATGTTCAGATAGTGCAAAAGGAATTACAAAATAATGCTTTTCATCAAATGACGTGGGGGTTTGCGTACCAAATCGTTCAAATGACATAAAAATAGGCAGACCATCAATCATTTCTTTTGCAAATACATAGCCTTTATTGAATTCATCAAACATTTTATTAGATGTCGATTTTAGCTTAACAATTCCTTTATTTATAAAATCTTTCATAATTATTTGTTGATCCAATTCGATTCTAGCTGGCTAGCTGCCGTAAAGGTTATACAAGCTGGTCTAAAAAGCCCAGCAATTAAATATCAAACTTTAGCAGCTTAAACACTACCTTGCGTTTCAATCACTAAAATACGCGCTTCACCCATAGGGTGGGCTACGTGCTCAGTGCCTATTGAGGCATAAAAAATGTCACCACTTTGCAGTACAGTTGAGTGCGTCTCGCTATCTTGTTTGTAAAACATTTCAACGACTCCATCAAGCACCACAAAGACTTCTTCGCCATCATTAATATGCCATTTATAGGGTTTATCAGTCCAATGTAAACGGGTAGTGATGCCATTCATATTGGCAATATTTTTAGCTCCCCATGCCTTTGCTGCGGTGAATTCTTTACCACGTATGATCTGCATACAATTTCCTTATTCGTCTAGCTCTAATTGCGCCCGCTCTAACGTTTCGGCGGGTAGTTCTTTTTGTACTGATACACCAAGCTCTTTAAATTCTGAGGCTTGTTTTATTAGGTTGCCTTTACCGCGATATAACTGCGAAAACGCTTTATCGTAGCTTTCTTTGGCTTTATCTAACTGTTTACCAACACCTTCCATGCTGGTTAAAAAGCCGTTGAGCTTGCTATAAAAACGCTCCGCGCGATTAGACAACTCTTTTGAATATTTAGTCTGCTCTTCAAAACGCCATAACTGTTTCACAATATTTAAGCTGGTTAAGAGGGTAGTGGGGGTGGCAACCAGAATGTTCTTTTCTATCGCTTGTTGATAAATATCACTTTGATACTTAAGAGCTTCAACAAAAGCTGATTCTATCGGCACAAACATCACCACCACTTCAGGAGAGTTAAGCCCTGGTAAGCGATCATATGATTTACTCGCCAGCTCATTAATACGCGCTTTTACAGCCTCAACATGCTCTCTAATTGCTTGTTGAGACTCCAGTTCATTATCTGCATTTACGTAGCGAGTGTAAGCGTTTAGCGAAGTTTTAGCGTCAATCACTAAATGCCGACCTTGAGGCAAATACACCACCACGTCAGGGCGCAGGCGGCCTTCTTCGGTATTAAACGATACCTCGCGTTTATAATCAGTACCAGCGCGCAGTCCTGCGCTGTCTAACACGTTTTCAAGCATGAGTTCGCCCCAATTACCTTGGGTTTTCTTTTGCCCTTGTAATGCGTTACTGAGCCTGTCT
The DNA here is from genome assembly GCF_014163675.1 of Pseudoalteromonas sp. SR44-5. Lineage (NCBI taxonomy): Bacteria > Pseudomonadati > Pseudomonadota > Gammaproteobacteria > Alteromonadales > Pseudoalteromonadaceae > Pseudoalteromonas > Pseudoalteromonas sp. SR44-5. Next base: position 120,051 of record NZ_JACJDT010000003.1, on the reverse strand, counting down.
GCTTGCTCAGTGATTGCTTGGCTTTTCGCTTGTAGATGTAATAACTCTATTTTCAGAGCTTCACGTTGTTTTAGATCTTCAACATGAATTGATTCCAATTTATCCCTGAAGCCTTTTAACTCACCTTGGACAGGTTTTAACAGCTGCTCAATACTTTCTTGATTAAGGACTTTAAATTTTTGCGATTTTTCTTCGAGTATTTGATTAGCAAGGTTTTCAAATTCTTTTTTAAGTTGCTCTTTGCTTTCTTTAATATGTTGTAACTGTTGCTCAAAATGGCTTTGCTTTTGCTCAAGCATAGTGCGCATATTATTGAGCTCAACATCACGGGCATTGTATTCGCTTCGAAGTGTTGTTAAATCAGCTTCAGCCTTGCGCCAATAATGGTTGTATTGCTGGCTTTGCTTTTCTTGCTCAGTGAAGCGGGTTTTATAGTGCTGAGTTTCGTCGCGTTGTTCTTGGTGGCTTTGTTTAAGTAAATCGTGTTCATCTATCAAGGCAGTATATTGCTGCTGTTTTTCATTGGACTGTGTTTGCAATAAAGCTAGTTGTTGCTGCTGCTCACTTAGCTCTGCTGTTAGTCGCTTACCACGACTTGCATAAATAACACTAAAAAGCACCGCGCCAACACTAAAACCAATCCCAACACTTACCCAATCAATGTTTGTAAGTAACTGTATATACATAAATAAACTTTAATTAACCAAAAGACACTTCATGATAGCCAATCTAAAAATACCACGATAGGTTTTTTTACTTTTTTATGACTCTAAAAATCATTACAGAGCATTACAAAAGACCCATCTTAATTAGTTATATAAACAATTTTATTCTACACTCAGAACAATAATAAAAACCAACAAGTGGTTTTACTTATACAACAATACAAGGACTGAAAAAATGAACGATATCAAAACCCCAAATATTGAAGTGCAATGTAAAGCAGATAACTACTTTTCCGTTAAAACGTTGACTGTTTTACCTCATACACAAGAAAATTGGTTAACATTTTTTAATAACGAAACAAATCCGACTGAGTCGCTGAGTGTTTTGTTTAATAATGCAGGAAAAAACGATCTCATAAGCACTGAAAAAAGACAATACGTAGAACTTATTATCAGCCTAGATCCGTCAGTGGCTGCCGATTGGGAATTTTATGGGAATGGTGTTGAATATTGTGGTGCAGATAGCAATTGCCAATATAATATATCTACCGAGATCACTGATGACGACACTTTAGTTTTAAGAATTGCTCAAGTAGAGCCGACCTATGAATTTAACGGTGTAGATAAAGACAATCTTGAAAAAGTTGTTGAAGTAACCGAAGGCAAAGAAACTGAGTATTTACCTATTTCGTTTAGGTATACAGCTAAACATGTGCCTTCTGGCAAAATTTATATGTCACAAGATCCTAAAATTGTTGTTCGTAGGCCTGGTGCTACATACTAATATAAAGCACTAGCACAACGAAAAGAAGAGTCATATTGTTGCATTAACGCAATAAACTCTTCTTTTTGGCACCAAGGTTTAAACCAGGGTAAATTAAACCACATCGGGTGATAGCCTATCATTAATGACTTTTCTATATACATTAACGCTGACTGATATTCACCAATCACACTATATACAAGCGCTGCAGTGAACACATATTCATTATGATCTGACGCAATACTTATTGCTTTATTGAGTGCTTGCAAGGCAAGTTTAGCTTCGCCGAGTTGGCTGTATGCTTGTGCGACTTCTAAATAACTATCAAGGGTGTGTTGATCTTGCGCCAGCTCAACTACCTTTAAATAATTAGCTGGATATGACTCACTAAGTCCTAAAACCTTTTCAATATCAGCTAGGTTAAGGCGAAAGCTGATATGCTCTGGGTTTATATCAACCGCCTGTTGGGCAACTATTAATGCTTGCGAAAACTCTCCTTGTAACGAATAAGCAATACTTAAGTTACTTAAATCTATGCTATCAGGTTTAATCTCAATTGCCTGTTTATATTGCTTTATAGCAATGGCTAAATCACCTTCTGTTAGGGCTATATCTGCCAGTAATTGATTTGCCATATAGTTTTGAGAACTTAAGCTTATAACTTCATTAAGCAGCTGCTTTGCCTCTTCAATTTGACCTTGCCACCATAATACTTGCGCTAAATTTTGCTTTATTATTGGATTTGCTCGTATTTTTAATGCAAGTTCAAACGCCTGCTGTGCTTCAGGCAACTGATCTTGTTGTAAATATAATAAACCTTTAAGTTCATAAAGAGCGGTAGAACTTGCTCCAACTTGTTCAGCTTTAGCTAAATACTGCTTCGCAGTTAACCAATCTTGCCTAGCAACCGCGATTAGCATTGCATTTGTAGCAAATGCAGGGGTGTTTTGATACGCAGTTGGTGAGTTAAAAAGTAATTTACTGGCAATATTTAAATACTCTGCTTGCTGTGATTGCTGATATAAACTCAGGGCGACTTCACGTAATAACTCATAGTTGGCATATAACTGCGGGGTTTGTTCTATAGCCTCTTTAATACGCATAAATAATTGATCAGTGTAATCACCAACTTGCTGCACTTTTTGATAAAGCTCAATATGTTCTATTTGTTCTTTGTCACTAAGCTGCGCCATTGCAATATATTTACTATCAAAATCAGGGAAAAGCGCTGTTAATTGCTGACTGCTTAAATGGTACATCTGATTATAACTATCAATTACAATGGGCCATTGCTTACGCGCTTTTACCGTCCAATTTGGCGCCTCGAGCCGAACTAACGTTAAATAGCATTGCGGTTGCATGCAATTAAGCTCAGCGGTCACCACTTCTTGTGCACCCGTTGCTTGCTTTAATTTATGTAACTTATCTGTAAAAGTAAGTTTAGCATTGCCGCTTTGTAAAATGAGCGCAACCTCATCCTGCGAAATAAGATTTAACTGCTTACTATTAATAATACTTTGCCTAATAGCATCATCAATTGTGGCTTTGAGCATATTTGTATCTGCGGATAACAGTGCGGCTGATTTTACCACCGGAGGTAAAAATGCAACATAGTGCTCTGCTGGTTTATGCACTTGCAGCTTATACATTAAGCCTGTTGCAACCACGGCAATACAAAGCAAAGTCCCTAAAAAAACAGCCTTTTTAGGCGATTTTTTTTGTAATGCGAGTTGCTCTAGTGGAACTGTGTCTTGCGCCAAAATTTCTTGCTGTTTAATAGCTATAATAACGGCTTGTAACTTACGCTCTACACTTTGAGCATCAACAGGGCGGCGGTCTTTTTTTCGTTGTAATAATTGATTTAGTAAATCACATAATTCATTAGGTAACTTGGGAATGATCTCATGTGCATTACACGCTTTACCGTTGGCAATATTATTAGCAATCGTTTGCGCAGATCCTTCACCAAATGGATGACGGCCACTAATAAACATATAGGCCAGCATACCAAAAGAAAATAAATCACTGCGAAAATCTAACGGCTGTTTATTAAGCTGCTCAGGCGACATCGCACTAGCACTGCCACAACTGGATTCATCACGTTGCTCACTAAGCGGCTTATTTTGTAATGTTGCAATACCAAAATCAGTGATTTTTAATTCATTTTTATCAATTAAAATATTGCTAGGCTTTAAATCACAATGCATAACATCTTGACTATGGGCATGGGTTAGACCAGCACACAGTTGTGCTAATAAATTAAGCTTTTCGGAGAGTGTGGTGACGTGCTGATGTTGAAACTGCTGTAATGTTTTGCCTTTTAAGTACTCCATTACAATACAAATTTGCTGCTCATATAAAATTACATCATGTATTTGTACAATATTAGGGTGATTTAAACGAGCAAGCAGCTGCGCTTCAACCAAGGGGTCGCTATGTTCTATTGAGTGCTCAGTAGGCTTTAATAATTTAATCGCAACATAGCGCTTTAAACGTGTATCCTCTGCAAGATACACACTTCCCATACCTCCTTGGTTAAGTAGTTTAATTAATTTATAGTTAGTGATGACTTTATTAAATTTTAATACTGTTTCATGCTCTAACGACATCCGAGGTACTCTCTAATTCACACCCTTTATAAATCATAAAGGATGCGCCAGCAAACCGTACTTTTCGCAATTGTCTTTCGATGATATTTTCAGCATCATGAACATTTACTAAAACTTCTGAAAACTGCTTGCGAGCACGATGTATCTGTATATTTAAATAGCGCATGTCGACACCTAAATCTTTCACTAATTGCTCCGTATTTACCCAACCTTGGTTAGCTGGTAATACTCCTTTTTTAGCATCTAAAGCTCTATAGCGCGCTAAATTTAAGGTTAAGTAGTGATGGCAGCGAACATGCAAATCAAAATCTTTATTATTATTGTGATGTTGAACTTTTAATTCTGATGTTTCTTCATCCAAACTTAGGTTAAAAATAAAGTCTAAATCACTAATATACAATTGTGGTACGGAGCTCATCTGGGTTGCAACTTCCAGATGACTAGAAAGAAACATCCATTGTTCACCACCTAAGGTAATAATACTATGATCTTCTAAGACTTCTCGTATCGTAAACTCATCATCGTGTAATGATTCTAACAACCATTGGCCGCTACTTTGCTCAAAAACAACCACGCTATCAGGTTGCTGCTCAGGCAATAGGTGGTAATGATTAAGCTTAATTGTCTCGGCTGTTTGACTTTGCTCGTCATCTAATTTGATTAATTGGTCTGTAGGAGCACTGAGATCTTTAACCACATAAGTAACCTCTGAATTACCGGCAAAATAAATTTTATCGCCAATACTTAGTTCTTCAGAGTCATCCTTCACCAAACGCTTATGATTTAACCAAGTACCATTCAGGCTTAAGTCACGGATATACCACTTACCATTCAACCACTCAATAATAGTGTGTATTTTCGACACACTCAGATCGTTGACAAGTGTATCTACAGAATATTGAAAGCGCCCAAAACTATGATGCGCATATAAAAAACAATATTCGCTTGTATGTTTATTAATTAAATAAGCCATTATCACTACCTTTTATCGAATGATGAGGTATGTGTCTAACTATTGATATTACAATCAATTCTCCATAATAGACACAACCAAACCAAAATAAAACAAAAAATTAACATTCAATGTATTCATGGATTAATCCGTAAACAATTGCGGCCAGATAACAGTATTTTAGAAACAAAAAGGCAAAATAAACATTACGTACTATTACAGCAATTGTTTATTAAAGGGATAAGTAAAAAGAATGAAATATAAAAAAAGCCAGCTCAAGGTGAGCTGGCCTAATATTACTAAAATAAGTAACTAAAACTAGGGAATCAACATGATGCCTGCGTTGACTGCAATTCAACAACAAGCATAATAGTAGACGCCCCCAAGGTACTTTAGTTCAAAATAAATTTAAAATTGATAAAATAATACTGCATGCGCCAAATAGCAGACATA